>JAOPYP010000088.1 GCA_025964635.1 Actinomycetes bacterium
AGGGGATGGCGAAGACCGCGCCCATGGACACCTTCACCGAGCGCCGGTAGAGCGGGTCGGCGCAGCGCGGCGACAAGATCACCGCGTCGGTGCCGAACGCCGCCGCGCAGCGGAAGATCGCCCCCACGTTCCCGTGGTCGACCAGGTCCTCCAGCACCACCACGCGCCGCGCTCCGGCCAGCAGTCCCTCCACCGCGGGCAGTTCGCGCCGGGCCATCGAGGCCAGCGCGCCGCGGTGCACCCGGTACCCGGTGAGCTGGCGGGCGACATCGTCGGCCACCACGTACACCGGGCCGGGGCACTCCTGCGCCAGGCGGCCCAGCCGGGCCAGCCGGCTCGACGTGACCAGCAGGGACCGGGCCGCGAACCCCGCGGCGAGCGCCCGGCGGATGACCTTTTCCCCTTCCGCGACAAAAATCCCGTCCCGCGACTCCCTACTGAGGCGCAGGGCGGAGTCGGTCAGCGAGACATAATCGGCGAGCCGCGGATCGTCCGGGTCGCGTACCTCGATTGGGCCAGCCATCCTGACAGATTACAAACCGGAGAACTGCCTGATCCGTCCCCCATTGCCCCGATAAAGTCGGGGATCAAGGCCGTGGGGGAACCACGGATTTCCTGATCGAGGGATGCCGTGAACGCTGGAGTCACCGGGCACCCGGACCGCCGCGACCGGCGCGGGCGGCCGCGCCGGGTCACGCTCATCGCCCTGACGCTGGCGGGCGTGATCGTCGCCACCCTGCTGGTCGCGTTCGGCGCGGAGGCCGTCGTGTCCCGGGCGTCCTGCACGGACCACCCGGCCGTGGTCAACCTGGCCGCGGCCGACGAGATCGCCCCCGCCATCCGCCACGTGAGCAAGTGGTTCAACGCGCAGCGCAACGACGTGAACGGGCACTGCGCCGTGGTGCACGTGGTCAACGTGCAACCGTCGACCGCCGCCGCGGAGGTGTCCGGGCTCAAGTCCCCGTCCGGCCACGCCGCGTTCGACGCCTGGATCCCGGACTCCTCGCTCTGGGCCGACGTGGCCCGCAGCTCCCCGGCGGGGGCGCAGCTGGTCCAGCCCACCGGTGTCACCGTCGCCAGGTCCCCGCTCATGATCGTGATGCCCCGGTCCGTCGCGGCGCAGATGCCGGCCTTCGGCTCCTCGGTGGGCTGGCAGTTCCTGCTCCCGCAGCGGGTCGGCGGTCCCGCTTCCGGTCTCGGGCTGCACGTGGAGTTTCCTGACCCAGCGCAGAGTTCCGCCGGGCTGGCCACCCTCATCCAGCTTCAGCAGATGCTTCACCAGGTGGTCGGCACGGGGGCCAAGGCCCTGGCCGCATTCACCGACTTCGTGTTCAACGTCCAGGTCACCCGCGACTCGGGGAGTACCGGGGCGCTGGCCACGCTGGCCAGCCTGGCCCAGCCGCCCCGGGACGAGCGCCCGGTCACCATCGCCTCCGAGCAGGCGGTCGCGCAGTTCGACCGGGCCCATCCGCAGGACCCGCTCTCCGGCCGCTACCCGGTGCAGGGCACGCCCCAGCTGGACTACCCGTACGTCACCACCACCTCCGATCCGCTCAAACTGAAGGCGGCCCGGGCCTTCGAGAAGGCACTGCGCTCGACCTACTCGACGTCCTACGTGCGCTACGAGGGTTTCCGGTCCGCCACCGGGAGCGCCCCGGCCTGGATCGGCCAGTACGGGCTGACCACCGGGCAGCCGAAGCTGTCCCCGGCGGCCAACCCCGGGCAGGCTCCGACGAGCCTGCAAGCCTGGCAGCGCCTCAGCCTCGGGTCCCGGGACCTCGTGCTGCTGGACGTGTCGAAGCAGATGGCCACCCCGGTCGCGCTCGGCGGCCCCACCCTGGAGCAGGTGCTGGCCAAGGCGGCGGGCCTGGGCCTGTCCCAGTTCCCGGACGGCACCCAGATGGGGGTCTGGGCGTTCGCCGCCGGCCTGGACGGGAAGCTCCCGTACAAGCAGATCGTGTCGGTCGGCCCGCTCCCCGCCCCGCTCGGCCTGATCACCCGGCGCCAGCAGATCACCCAGGAGACTGGGCTGACTAAACCGGTGCCCGCGCCCGCGGCCCTGTACGGGTCGATCCTGGCCGGCTTCAAGCAGGTGACCAGCACCTACCAGGCCCGGTACGACAACGCGGTCCTGGTCATGACGGCCGGGGTGGACAATGCGCCGGGCGATATCTCCGCCCCGGATCTGATCAGGCAGCTGCGCGCGCTGTACAACCCCCGGCGCCGGGTCGAGATCATCGTGATCAAGTTCGGCAACGCCGGCGACTTCAACGCGCTGCAGAAGATCGCCAGCGCCACGGGCGGCCAGGCGTACAACATCACCAACCCGGCGCAGATCAGCAAGGTCTTCTTCAGCGCGGTCGCGCGGCGGCTGTGCTCCCCCAACTGCGGGGGCTGAGGCGTCCCGCAGACTGGGCCTGAGCAGGCAGGATACGGTCTCTGACGTCCGGCCAAAATTTCTTACGGATTTATGACAACCCCCCTGCGGATCCCCGCGTCTTGTTTGTGAGGCCCGACGAGAGCGGGGCGTCGGGCCTCACGGTACTTCTCCGGAGGGCCTCCGGCGGCGGGTTGCCGCCGGGGCGCTAGCCGGAGAGCAGGGCGTGAGGTCCGGCCGGAGCGGGGTGTCGGGCCTCACGGTAGCCCCCCGGCACGGTCGGCTCGGCGCGAGATTTCACCGGGCCACTAGCCGGGGACGGGACATGAGGTCCGGCAAGAGCGGGGTGCCGGGCCTCATTTCCTTGTCCGGGATTTCCTTGTCCGGGCCATGAACCGCGCCGGACCCGTTGACTCCCCGGGCTCAGGCCCCCTCATCCAGCAGATGGTGCGCCCGCTGGATGAGCGACGGGACCGCCGCCCCTTCCTTCTCGAACCCCTCGCCCACCGTCTTGTTCTGCAGGAACCTGGCGTGGATGCCCTCGAGCACCACGGCGAGCTTGAAGCAGCCGAAGGCCATGTAGTACCCCAGCCCGGAGACGTCCCGCCCGGTCGCCGCGGCGTAGCGGCCAGCGATCTGCGCGCGGGTCAGGAACCCCGGCCCGGTCGTGATCTCCGGGGCCCACTCCACGTCCAGGGAATCGCCGTCGCCCGGTTCCGTCCAGTAGACGAGGGCCAGCCCCAGATCGGCGAGCGGGTCGCCCAGGGTGGACATCTCCCAGTCCAGGACGGCCTCGATGGCGGGCCGGGCCGGGCCGCCGGCCAGCGTGACGAGCATGTTGTCCAGCCGGTAGTCGCCATGCACCAGGGTCCCGGCTGAGGGCGGCAGCGCGGACCGGCCCGCCGCGAGCCGCCGGGTGAGTTCCTCATATCCCGGCATCTCCCGGGTGGCGGACAGCTCCCACTGCCGCTGCCAGCGGGCCAGTTGCCGGTCCAGGTACCCTTCGGGCCGCCCGAAGCTGGCCAGCCCGGTGGCGGCCAGGTCCACCCCGTGGATCGCGGCGAGCATGTCGGTGAAGCCCTCGGAGAGCTGCCGCGCCTGAGCCGGGGTGAGCCGCGACCCGTCCTCGGCGCTGCGCAGCACCAGCCCGGGCACGTACCGCATCAGGTAGAACGGCGCCCCGATCACGTCCGCGTCCGGGCACAGGGCCACCGGGGCGGGCACCGGGACGGCGGTGCCGGCCAGCGCGCTGAGCACCGTGTACTCCCGGCTCATGTCGTGCGCGGTGGGCAGCACGTGGCCCAGCGGCGGACGGCGCAGCACGAGCCGGGCTGCCTCATCCCCCGGCTCCAGCAGGTAGGTGAGGTTGGACCGGCCCCCCGCGATCAGCCGCACCCGGGGCGGCGCCCCGGTGGCCGTGAGGCCGTTGTCGTGCAGCCACCGGCCGAGCCGCGGGACGTCGTCGATCCCGGGGACATCGTCATCCGCCACAACCCTCACTCCTGTCCCGTGCTCGGGGCCCGGGCCGCCCGCGCGTGCCGTGGGCCGTGGTGAGACCGGCCTCTGGACTATTGGGCTGCCCTGGCGTAGGTACTTAAAGGGAGCCAGATCGGACATAGGTCTAGACCCCTCGGAAGGATCGTAGTGACTGACGCGTGGATGCCGGGGGCCGAGCGACTCACCGCGGCCGCTGACGGCGGCCGCCTGAAAGGCGGCGCCCCGAGGGCGGTCTGGCTGGTGCTGCACGCCGACCCCATGACGGTGTCGGTCCGGGAGGCGGCGGAGGACCTTATCGAACTCGGCCGCCCCGCCCATCTGGTCTGGAATCCGCTCTCGGGCGAGGTGGCCCAGCTGATCCCGGTGGTCCGGGCCGGGCGGGCCCTCGGCTGGGCCGACGGGCCGCACGGTACGGACGAGCCGGACTGGACCCAGGACCCGGACTGGATGCAGAACACCAGCTGGACCCATGGGGCGGACTGGACGCAGGGCACCGGCTGGACCCACGGCCCTGGCCAGCGGCAGCTGGCCGCCGCGACGGGCCGGCCCCGGGGGGAGCCGACCGCGCCCCCCGCCCGGGACGGCCTGGCCGGGGTCAACAACGAGGGCCGCGTCTGCGTGCAGATCGGCGTGATCGGGCACGCGTGGGCACCGTTCACCGACGGCCCGGTGCGGCGCGCGCGTGACATCGTCAGCTGGCTCGACTCCTGGCATGTAGGGCGGGGCTGGCCCGCGGGGCGCCCTGCGCCCTGTCCCGGGTCCATCCGGCCCGGGCATCAGTGGCGCCGCAACTGGGCCCGGGGCGGTCATTTCGGCGCCTCCCAGGTGCCCGGCTGCCGTGGCGCGGGGCCCGGCTCGGTCGACATCGAACGGCTCACCGGCCCGTTCAGCGCTCAGCGCGGGACCCCCGCGCCCCGCGCCCCGGGCAGCGCGGCCAGGATCTCCGCGATGACCCGGCCGCCGCGGCTGGCCGCGGCCAGGTCGGCCGCGCCGTAGCCCAGCACCAGGCCCTCGCGGGCAGGCGGCCCGGCGAAGTAGCGGTCCAGCGTGGCGACCTCGACGCCGCGGTCCCGGGCCGCCGCGGCGAGGGCTGGGGCCGTGCCGGGCGGGAGCTCCAGGACCATGTGCATGCCGGCCGTGTCGCCGGTGAGCCTGCTGCCGAGGGCCGCCACCAGGACCGCGCGGCGGCGGGCGTACTCGTGCCGCATCCGCCGCACGTGCCGCTCCAGTTCCCCGCTGGCCAGCAACTCCGTCACGGCGTGCTGGACCGGCCCGGACACGCGTTCACCGAGGTCCGCCGCGGTCGCGGTGAGCACCGGGATGAGGTCCCGCCGGGCGACCAGCCAGCCCGCGCCGAGCGCCGGGGTCAGGGTCTTGCTGGTGGTGCCGAGGTAGATGACGACGTCCGGGTCGAGGCCGAACAGGGTGGGCAGGGGCGCGACGTCGTAGCGGAACTCGCCGTCGTAGTCGTCCTCGATAATGAGGGCCCCGGTGGCCCGGGCCCAGGCGGCCAGCGCCTGGCGGCGTGGCACCGGCAGGCGGCCTCCCAGCGGGTACTGGTGCGCGGGCGTGGTGTAGACGAGCCGGAGATCGCCCGGGAGTTCCTCCACCACCAGGCCGTCCCGGTCCACCCGGCACGGCACCAGCCGCGCGCCGCGGGAGGCGAACACCGCCCGGGCCGCCTGGTAGCCGGGCTCCTCGACGCCGACCCGGTCACCCGGCCGGAGCAGGGCGGAGGCGACCAGGCCGAGGCCGGCCGACACGCCCCGGGTGACCAGGATCTGGTCCCCCGTGGCGCACACGCCGCGGCTGCGCCGCAGATAGCCGGTGAGAGCTTCGCGCAGGGCGCCGCGGCCGCGGGGATCCGGCTCGGCGGGTACCGGCTCGGTGCCCGCATGACGCCAGGCCCGGCGCCAGGCCGCCGGGTCGATGCCGGCCGCCCACGGGATGCCCGGCCTCAGGTTGACGGCTGCGCTGCCGGCCGGCTGGGGCGGGGTGGCCCGGGACGACCCAGTCCGCCGGCCCGGGCCCGGAGCCGGGGCCG
>JAOPYP010000109.1 GCA_025964635.1 Actinomycetes bacterium
TCGCGCTCACGCGCTGGTCCGCGCAGGCACTCCTTCAACGGGCGACCACGGTTCCGCCCCCAGCACCCAGCCGATCCGGCAGGCAGGGCCGCCGCTTCACGGCACGGACCGGCCCAGTCAGCAACACACCCGCGGAACCGGCTCGTCCCTGACGCCGGGCCAGGGGGCGACACAACGCGCGGACGCAGACCAGTGAGGCATACACGCCACGAGACCCGCGGCGTGCCGAGGAACAGGCCCGGTATCCGGTTTCTCCCGGCAAGCATCAACGTCGGCCCAACCCGCCTCCACGGCATCACCGCGGCCGACGTCACCAATGCCCCAACCTTCGCCGCCGCGGCCGCCACCTTCTGGCAGCTATTGAGCGGGCGCATCCTCGTGGCGCACAACGCTCCCCTCGACGCCCGGTTCTTCGACGCAGAATTCACCCGCTGCGCGGACGCGGCTAGCCCCGCCGCCACTCATGTGCACCATGCAACTAGCCAGCCACTACTTGGGCGTAGGCGATCAACGAGCCGGTGATGTCATGGCCGGTGGGCCCGCGCCTCTTGCAGAGCTACCTCCCAGACTGGCCCGGCCGGCAGGCAGCTCCTGGCGCGACCGGATGACTGGGTTCCGAGCGGGCAGGGCCAGCGTCGTCCCGGTAGTACATTCCGCAAATGCCCAGGTACGTGTTCAGGCGCCGCGTTCTGCGTCCGATCGTGCGCCGGTTTCTTCCCGGCACCCCGGTGGGCGGCGGCTCCGCCGTACCGACCCGCGAATTGTCCGTACCCGGTGCCGCCAGCGCGTCGATCGCCGTGACCGATGCCGGACAGGGACCGGCGATCCTGTTGGTACACGCGGGATCGGCCAACGGGTCGTCCTGGTCGGGTGTCGCGGAGGCGCTGTCTGCGCGTTTCCGGATCTTGCGCTTCGACCGCCTCATCTACCGCCACGACCCGCCACCGACCGGAGCGGACGCCATGGCGGGCGAGGTCACCGATGTGCTGGCCATCGCGTCCGCGGTCGACGGGCCGCTGCTCCTGGTCGGGCACTCGTCCGGCGCTGTGGTCGCCCTGCAAAGCGCGCTGGCCGCGCCGTCGAGGTTCGCCGGGATGTTGCTGTACGAGCCGCCGGTCGCGGTCACTGGGCCGGTGGGCGGTGACGCGCTGCGCCGTGCCCGGGCCGCGCTGGACGCGGGGGACCCGGACGGGGCCATGGCCATTCACTCGCGTGACATCGTCGGGTCACCGCCACTCACGGTCGCCGTCATGCGCCTCCTGCCGCCCGTGCGTCAGGCCATGCGCCGGTATGCCGCCGGACAGATCGCCGACGACGAGGCCCTCGAGTCGCTCGGCGTCGGCATCGACCGGTATGCCGGGCTGTACCTGCCCGTACTGCTGCTCGGCGGCGCACGCAGCCCCGCCAACCTGCGTGCGCGGCTCGACGCCCTGGCCAGCGTCCTGCCCCGGCTGGACTCTGTGGTCATCTTGGCGAAGCAGGGCCACCTAGCCACTTTGCGGGCACCCGACAAGGTCGCTGTGGTCATCGCGTCATTCGCCGACCGCGTCCTGCGCTGAAAGCCCTACCACATGTATCGCGGCCGATCACCGGCGAGCAGCCCGCTGCCCTCACCCCCGGCGGGATTCAGCGCGTTCCCCTATGTGCCAGGAATGGGCCGTGGTCATGAAAAGTGGCCGGCGAGCGCGGTCTCGGCGGCGTTCTGGCCGCACATGCCGTGCACGCCGCCGCCGGGCGGGGTGGAACTCGAGCACAGGTAGACGCCGGGGATCGCGGTCCGGTACGGGTTCCAGCGCGGGGTGGGCCGGAGCACGGTCTGCAGCAGCGTCCCGGCCCCGCCGTTGATGTCGCCGCCGACGTAGTTCGGGTTGTAGCGCTCCATGTCGGTGGCGGTGCGGACCGACTTGGCCAGGATCAGGTCCCGGAACCCGGGCGCGAACCGCTCGATCTGGGCCTCGATCGGGCCTGACACGTCCGCGGGACTGCCCGAGGGCACGTGGCAGTACGCCCACAGGGTGTGCTGGCCCTCGGGCGCGCGGCTCGGGTCCACCACGCCGGGCTGGGCCACCAGGCAGTACGGGCGCTCCGGCATCCGCCCCGCGGCCACGTCGGCCTCGCTGCGGGCCACCTCGGCCAGCGTGCCGCCGAGGTGCACGGTGCCGGCCTCCCGGCAGGCCGGGGCCGCCCAGGGCACCGCGCCGCTCAGCGCGAAGTCCACCTTGCAGACCCCGGGGCCGTACCGGAACCGGCGCAGCGCGGCCAGATGCCGCCCGGACAGCCGGTCGCCGGCCAGCGCGATCAGCTGGCGGGGGGTGACGTCGAGCAGGACGGCCCGGGCGGGCGGCAGCTCGTCCAGCGAACGTACCCACCGGCCGGTCTCCACCTCGCCGCCCAGCGCGGCCAGCTCGTCGAGCAGGGCCCCGGCCAGGCGGGCGCTGCCCCCCTCGACCACCGGCCAGCCCACCGAGTGCGCGGCCATCGTGAGCAGCAGCCCGAACGCGCTGGTCACCGGGGCGCTCAGGGGCAGCATCGAGTGCGCCGCCACCCCGGCGAACAGGCTCCGCGCCTCCTCGGTGCGGAACCGGCGGGCCAGCACGGTGGCCGGCGGGAGGCCTTCCAGGCCGAAGCGGGCCAGGGCCAGCGGATGGCGCGGCACGGACCGGATCGGGGCGAGGATCTCCGGCAGGGTCAGCCCGGTGTCGCGCACCAGCGGGCCGAGCAGCCGCCGGTAGGCGCCTGCGTCGCGGCCCAGGCTGGCCGCGGTTTCCTCCACCGAGCCCGTGACCGCCGCGGCCCGGCCGCCGTCCAGCGGGTGGGCGAACGCGACCTTGGGCGTGCACAGCGTGACCCCGCGGGCGGCCAGGTCGATGCCGGTGAAGAAGGGTGAGGACGCGGCCAGCGGGTGGACCGCGGAGCACACGTCGTGCCGGAAGCCCGGAAGGGTCAGCTCCGCGGTCCGGCAGCCGCCGCCCGGCGTGTCCGAGCCCTCGATGAGCCGGACCTTCAGCCCGGCCCGGGCCAGGGTGATGGCCGCGGCCAGGCCGTTGGGGCCGGAGCCGACCACGATGGCGTCGGCAGCGGACGCTGCGGGGCTCATAGTCCGAGTATCCCGCCCTCAGCGGCCACGAAAGTTTCCGGTACGCCAGCTGTGCCCGGTGCCGCGGGCCCGCGGGGTGCCGCGGGCTCGCCGGGTGCCGCGGGACCGCTGGGGGCCGCGGGCCCGCCGGGGGCGAACCTGCGGGCCATCTCGTCCAGTTCGTCGTCGGTCCGGTCCGGCTTGTGGTGGGCCAGGGCCACCCGCCGCGCCCCGGCCCGCAGGCCCAGCCCGGCCGCGTAGTCCGCGGCCGCGTGCCCGAACGCGGCCTCGGCGGGCACCTCCCCGGCGAGCAGGAACGCGTCGTGAATCAGCAGGTCCGTGCCGGCGGTCAGGTCCAGCGCCGCCGGGTGGTACTCACCCAGCCCCTCCGGCCCGGGTCCCAGCACTGTCGGGCAGTGGTCGGGAATGTAGGTCAGCACCGAGTGCCCGTCACTGACCCGGTAGCCGTAGGTCCGCCCGCCCTTGTGCGGCACTTCGCGGGCCTCCACCGTGAACCCTTCGGCCTTGATCTGGCCCGGAGGCAGGGACCCGAACGTCCAGTCGCCGCGCAGTCCCTCCGGGCCGATCGGGAAGTGCGGCGGGGACATGCCGCGGGCCAGCGCCGCGGCCGCGCTCTCCCCGGATTCCTGGGCCGGCAGCAGCAGGGTGACCCGGGCGTCGTCACGGTCGCCGGCCCGGAAGAACGGCAGGCCATGGACGTGGTCCCAGTGCAGGTGGGTGAGGAGGATGGTGCCTTCGAAGGGGCGCCCGTCCAGCAGCGGGGTCGCCCGCCGCAGGCCGGTCCCGGCGTCCAGGATGAGCACCGGCCGGGCCGCGTCGTCGTGGCAGATGGCCACGCACGAGGTGTGCCCGCCGTAGCGGATGAACTCCGGGCCCGGCGAGGGGGTCGAGCCGCGCACGCCGCAGAACAGTACGCGCACGTCAGCCCCGGCCGGCGTCTTCGCGCCGGTGCCCCCCGGACAGTTCCACGAGCGCATCGTGGTCGAACTGGCGGGCCTCGACCGACGCCACCCGGCAGCCGGTGACCGCCATCAGCGTGGACGTCCGGACACCCCCCTCGAGGTGGGCGCGCTCGCCGAGGATCGCCCCGGGACCGTATTCGGCCAGCGGCTCGCCGTCGTGCTCCACCCGGATGACGCCGTCCAGCACCAGGTAGACCGAGGTTCCGGGCTCGCCCTGGCGGACCAGCGTGTCGCCCGCGCTGAACCGGCTGATCCCCGGCTTGGCCGCGCCGTGCATGAGCTGCACCGACAGGGTCCGTTCCAGGGCGGACTCGACCGCGGTGACCAGCGCGGGGGAGTCCTCGTCGCCCCACGGGCTGTGCTTGCCGAACGACGTGCTGAACCAGTTGGCGTAGTCGGTCAGGCCCGACTTGTGCGTGAGCTGGCCGTCGGCGGCGTAGACCCAGTGCCGCGGGAACGCGCTGGCCCCGGTCATCGCGGGCTCGGCAGTGCCGTCCGCGTGCAGGGTCAGCGTCAGCGTGGTCCACACCAGCGGCGACTGCCACTGCACGTACGGGGGGTGCTTCACGGGCCGGGGGGCCGGCAGGCCGGTCCGGCCGCCGACCGTCTGCACGAACCGGACCCAGCCGGGCCCGTGCTCGGGCGGCCGCCGGACGTCCGGCAGCTTGACGGCCTGGAAGCGGTAGCGCAGGCCCGCTAGCTGGACGGTCGTGGAGCCCATCAGGCCGCTGCCGCTGTAGCCGGCGTCGGTGATCTCACCGTCGTCGCTGACCTCGATCCAGGCCCGCAGCACGTTGCCGAACCGGAACCGGTCCGCCACGCGGAGCGCCTCGATGTCCTCGAGTTCCCCGGGCGGGGGCTCGTCGTAGTGGGTGAACCCCGAGTCGAAAGCCAGCCGGCTGGCCCCGGTGACGGCCTCCGACGGGATCCATGACAGTGAGGTAATGCTGCTTTCGTATCGCATGCTTCGAGGCTCGTCCCTCGCGCAGCCCCGGTCAATGATGACAGTACGCCTGTCCTGACCTGCGCAGAGTCATGGTGACACCACTGTAGAGGTGATGCTGGCAGGGAGCCCATGAGCGATGCGGAGCCTGAGTAAACCGGTAGCCAGTTCTCCGTCCTACCTGCAGGGCTTGGGCGGCGAGATTTGCCTGATCCGCCCGCCATCGGAGCGCACTTGCAGGCGCCTCAGTCAGGATGTAGCGTCGCCCGAGACCTCACGCAACCGGAAAGTGATCAACACAAAGTCCGCCGATGACATTCAGAACCGAGAGCCGCCTAAAAATCGACAGCAGCGTCGGTGAGGTATGGGCGTATGTCTGTGACGTCGGACGCTGGCCGGAGTGGGCGCCAACGGTTCTCGAATGCCGGGTTCGCGGAGGAGATCCGCTTCAGCCCGGCTCGCGGGTGGAGCAGCGGGCGAAGCTGATACTCGGGATGAGTCGCAGCCGGAGCCAGGAGGTGACCGCTGTCGAGGCGCCCCGCCACGTGGCATTCGCCGGGCCACTCGGTATTTCCGCGGCGCGCTGGGGGATGGAACTCGAGCCGGTGGACGATAGGCAGACCGACGCCATGATGTGGATTGAGGTCGACCTCGCGGGCATCATGCGCGTGTTCCCCGGCGGCGCTCTCCAAGGCAGAATTCAGCGCGTAAGCGATGGCGAGATGGTAGCGATCAAGGCTGCGGTCGAGTCCGCTGCGCGGGGCGGCGCGGAGTCCTAGGTAGGGTGGCGCGGTTCTGCCGCGACGCTACCGAGATCGAGGAGCACACCGTGAGCCAGGTCGACCGTACGCGAGAGCACCTGATCGAGACGTACCGCAAGAAGGCGAAGCACTACGACATCACCTCCCGGCTCTACCCCGTGCCCGGCTACCCCCAGCGGG
>JAOPYP010000118.1 GCA_025964635.1 Actinomycetes bacterium
CGGCCGCCCCCTGGGACGGCGCGCCCAGGGCCTGCCAGGCTTCGGCGCGCCGCCCGGCCGCGCGGCCGGGCCACCCGGCCCTGGCGTGCGCGTGCTGGAGGTCACCCGGCCCGTGGACCCGGGGCCCAGCCGGGGTGCCCCGCGAGTCCACGTCCGCGGCCAGCGCACCCAGCAGCGCCAGCTCCGGGTCAGCGTAAAGTTCCGGCCCGGCGGCGCCCCGCGCCGCGAGCACGTTGATGGCTTCCTCGGACCGCCGGATCTCACTGAGATCGACGGCCCGGCCCCCGGTCCCGCCCGCTGTCGCCCGCCTGCGCGTGAACTCCAGGCCGGGTGTCACACCGGGCGCTCCAGGTCCGCGCCCCGTGATCACGCAATCGACTCCTCGACCGCAAGCGCCCGGAGCCGGGCCAGCGCCCGGTGCTGAGCCACCCTTACCGCCCCTGCTGACATACCAAGTACGGTACCCGTTTCCTCGGCCGACAGACCGGTCACCACGCGTAGTATTAGCAGCTCACGTAGGTGATGTGGCAACTGGGCGAGGAGTGCCCGGGTACGTTCCGCCTCAATGTAGGCCACCACGGTCTCTTCCGGACCGGGCCGGTCGTCCGGCCCGTCGGGCAGATCCTCGAACGGCACCGCGAGCCGGGACGCGGTGCGGACCGCGTCGGCCACTTTGTGCGAGGCAATGCCGTACACGAACGACGCGAACGGCCTGCCCATGTCGCGGTACCGGGGCAGCGCGGCCAGCACGGCCAGGCAGACCTCCTGGGCCACGTCGTCGGCCACGTAGTAGTGACCGGTGATCCGGCCCAGCCGGGCCCGGCAGTACCGGACCACCATGGGGCGGATCCGCTCCAGCAGGGCCTCGATCGCCCCCGGGTGACCACGCACCGCGAGATGGGCCAGTTCCGCGAAGCCGCCGGGTTCGCTGTCGGCCCAGCCCTGGCTATAGGCGCTCGGCCCGTGGGAGCCTGGGCCAGAACCGCCCGGGCCGTAACTTCTCTCGTGGGTACCGTGCTCGTGGGTAGCGTGCTCGCGGGCCCCCGCCCCCTCGGCCACCGCGGCGCCGGCCGGGAGCACAGCTCCCTGCCCGTCAGCCACGGCCCGGATGATGCATCCCTCGCTCACGAATGCATGATGCCCAGGAAAACGGGGGTGCCCTCATCAATGTGGGCAACGGAAAGGTCACATTGATGTACCGCGCGACCACGTTCCGAACATGAAATAACTACCAGTAATCAATTGACTACACTGTGTAATTGAATTTCTTCGGAGTGTCCCTTTCGCGGCAAAGATAGCGAAGCACCGCTCCCCTCCGCCCCGGCAACTCCCGCAGCGGTCCCCCGGCTCCGCGTCCCTCGCCCAGCAACCACAATCCATGATCATTAAGCTGGTGGTCATGACATGGGTGTCGTTCTGGCGACACCTAGGCCATGATCACGAACTGGCCCGGCGACCGCGCGGACCTGGGCGCGTCCCCGTAGCCGACCGGACCCGGGCGGGGCCGCGGCCCGCGGGCGCGCCCGCCGGGCGGATGGCCTTCCTGCGCGCGGGTCGCCGGCCGCGGGCGGAGGAGCCCGGGTTACCGCCCGGCGGGGAGTACGCCGCAGGCCCCCGCCCGGCCGGAGCCGGGGCGGGGGCCTGCGGGTGTTCGTTGCGGACCCTTGGTTCTCGGGTCTTAGTGGGCGTGGCCGTGCGAGTGACCGTGGCCACCCGCCGCCGCCTCGTCCTCTTCCTCCGGCCTGTCCGCCACCAGTGCCTCGGTGGTCAGGAGCATGGCCGCGATGGACGCGGCGTTGAGCACCGCGGACCGGGTCACCTTGACCGGGTCGATCACGCCCTGGGCCAGCAGGTCACCGTACTCGCCGGTGGCCGCGTTGTAGCCCTGGCCGTGGGGCAGCTCGGCGATCTTGGCCACGACGACCATGCCCTCGACGCCGGCGTTCTCGGCGATCCAGCGGGCCGGCGCGACGAGGGCGCTGCGCACCACCGACACCCCGGTCGCCTCGTCACCGGTCTTGCCGAGGTCGCCCAGCTTCGCGGCGATGTGCACGAGCGCACTGCCGCCGCCGGGCACGATGCCCTCCTCGATGGCGGCCCGGGTGGCCGAGATCGCGTCCTCGAGGCGGTGCTTCTTCTCCTTCAGCTCCACCTCGGTGGCCGCGCCGACGCGGAGTACGGCTACCCCGCCGGAGAGCTTGGCCACCCGCTCCTGCAGCTTCTCGCGGTCCCAGTCCGAGTCACTTGCCTCGATCTCGGCCCGGAGCTGGCGGACCCGCTCGCTGATGCCCTCGGCGTCACCGGCACCGTCCACGATCGTGGTGGTGTCCTTGGTCACCACCACCCGGCGGGCCTCGCCCAGCGTCTCGAGCCCGATGTTCTCGAGCTTGAGGCCGATCTCCTCGCTGACCACCTCACCGCCGGTCAGGACGGCGATGTCCGCGAGCATGGCCTTGCGCCGGTCACCAAAGCCCGGAGCCTTAACGGCCACGACGTTGAGCAGGCCCCGGATCTTGTTCACGACCAGCGTGGAGAGGGCCTCGCCGTCGACGTCCTCGGCAATGATCAGGAACGGCTTCTTGGTCTGGGCGACCTTTTCCAGCAGCGGCAGGAAATCCGCCATTGACGAGATCTTGCCCGCGTGCAGCAGGATGTAGGCGTCGTCCGTAACGGCTTCCATCCGCTCCGGGTCGGTCACGAAGTACGGGGAGATGTAGCCCTTGTCGAACTGCATTCCCTCGGTGAACTCGAGCTCGAGGCCCATGGTCGGCGATTCCTCGACGGTGATGACACCGTCCTTGCCGACCTTGCTGAACGCCTCGGCGATGAGCTCACCGATCTTGGGGTCCTGGGCGGAGACCGTGGCCACGTTGGCGATCTCCTGCTGCTCCTCGACCTCGCTGGCCGACTCCAGCAGCAGGTCGGAGACGGCGGCCGCGGCCGCGTCGATCCCCTTTTTCATGGCCATGGGGTTCGCGCCCGCGGTGACGGAGCGGCGGCCCTCACGGACCATCGCCTGCGCCAGCACGGTCGCGGTGGTGGTGCCGTCGCCGGCTACATCGTTGGTCTTGGTGGCGACTTCCTTGGCGAGCTGAGCACCCAGGTTCTCGTAGGGGTCCTCCAGGTCCACCTCACGCGCGACGGTGACACCGTCGTTGGTGATGGTCGGAGCGCCCCACTTCTTGTCGATCACGACGTTGCGGCCCTTCGGGCCCAGCGTCACCTTGACGGTGTCAGCGAGGCGGTTCACGCCGCGCTCCAGAGCGCGCCGTGCCTCCTCGTTGAACTCCAGCATCTTGGCCATGAGCACCTCAAATTACGTGTCTAGGTCGTGCCCGGCGGCCGGGCAAGCCGGCCGCGGGCCCGGTTCAGTCCTGCGGACCTCTGGGTCCTACGGACTACCGCCCCGGACGCCAGGGAAGCGCCGGGGCGGTGGTCCGAGTGCGGTCCTGGCCGCGGGCCGGGTGGCCCACGGCGGAGCCGCCTGTTACTGCTCGATCTACTTCTCGATGATGGCGAGCACGTCACGGGCGGAGAGCACCAGGTACTCCTCGCCGTGGTACTTCACCTCTGTGCCGCCGTACTTGCTGTACAGCACGACGTCGCCGACACTGACGTCCATCGGCACGCGCTTCGCGCCGGCGTCGTCGAAACGGCCTGGGCCGACCGCCAGGACTTCGCCCTCCTGGGGCTTCTCCTTGGCGGTGTCCGGAATCACGAGCCCGGACGCCGTGGTCTGCTCGGCCTCCAGGGTCCGAACCACGATCCGGTCTTCGAGTGGCTTGAGAACAACCTTGGTAGCGGTCGCCACGATCTGACCTCCTCCTCCGAAAAGGATGGGGAAACGACTATTAGAGAGGAACGACCATGGCCAGCTGTCGTCGCGGGTGCCAGTCCAGCCTTACGTCGCATTAGCACTCTACCCTAGAGAGTGCCAGTCCCGAACAGTAGTCCGGGCGCGCCGCGACGTCAAACCTTCCGCCGCTACCTGCGCGGACCGTCCGGGCGCGCGGGCCGCTCGTCAGACCAGGACGCTGGTCACCGGCAGCGCCGAATCGGCACCGACGTCCAGCAGTGACGGCTTGGCGTCGCGGGCCACGAGTTCCGCGCCGAGCGCGGCCACCATGGCCCCGTTGTCGGTGCACAGCCCGGGCCGGGGGACCCGCAGCCGGATGCCGGCCGCCTCGCAGCGCTCCGCGGCCAGGGCGCGCAGCCGGGAGTTGGCCGCCACTCCGCCGCCGATGACCAGGTGGTCCACGCCGTTAGCCCGGCACGCCTGCACAGCCTTGCGGGTCAGCACGTCCGCCACCGCCTCCTGGAAAGAGGCCGCGACGTCCGCCACCGGCACACTGGCCCCGGCCGCACGCCGGTCTTCCACCCAGCGGGCCACGGCGGTCTTCAGCCCCGAGAAGGAGAAGTCGAGCGTCTGGTCGCGGTACTTGGCCCGGGGGAAGGCGATCGCGGCGGGGTCACCACCCCGGGCCTCCTGGTCGATCGGCGGCCCGCCCGGGAACGGCAGCCCCAGTACCCGGGCCACCTTGTCGTAGGCCTCACCGGCGGCGTCGTCGATGGTGGCGCCGAGCGGCTGCACGTCGCCGGCGATGTCGCGGGCCAGCAGCAGCGAGGAGTGGCCGCCGGACACCAGCAGCGCGATGGCCGGCTCGGGCAGCGCGCCGTGCTCCAGCTGGTCCACGGCGATGTGCGCGGCCAGGTGGTTCACCGCGTACAGCGGCTTGCCCAGGGCCAGCGCGTAGGCCTTGGCCGCGCTCACGCCCACCAGCAGCGCCCCGGTCAGCCCCGGGCCCGCGGTCACCGCGATCGCGTCCACGTCGGCCAGCGTGACCCCGGCCGTGGCCAGCGCCCGGTCCACCGCCGGGACCATGGCCTCCAGGTGCGCGCGGCTGGCTACCTCGGGCACCACGCCGCCGAACCGGGCGTGCTCCGCGACACTGGACGCCACCGAATCGGCCAGCAGCTCGTGCCCGCGCACCAGCCCGGCGCCGGTCTCGTCGCAGGAGGTCTCGATGCCCAGGACCAGGGGGGCCAGGGGGGTTGTCATCGGGAGCCTCCGGCCGCCGGCTTGGGGTCACGGCGCCGCGCGCCGGAGAAGCCGAACCGGCGGGCGCGGGGCAGGGTCAGCTGCATCACCAGGGCGTCCGTCCCGGACGGCTGGTAGTAGCCGCGCCGGATGCCGATCTCGGCGAAGCCCCGGCTGCGGTACAGCCGCTGCGCGCGCTCGTTGTCCACCCGGACCTCGAGGAAGACGTCGGTGCCGGCCCGCCGGGCCGCCTCGGCGAGCAGAGCGTCCAGCAGCAGGGCCCCGATCTGCTGGCCCCACCGCTGCTGGGCGACGGCCATGGTGAGCACGTCGGACTGGCCGCCGCCGGGGCTGAGCAGCCCCGCGTACCCGACCAGGGCGCCGGCGTCCTCGGCGACCAGGTAGTACCGGCCGCTGGCCTCCGCCCCCTCCAGTTCGGACGCCAGCATGGCGTCCGACCATGCCTCGTCCCCGAACAGGGACTCTTCCAGGCGGAGCACGGCGGGAAGGTCGGCGCGGGTCATGGCGCGCAGGGTGATGACCGGCGTCGCGGCGGCGTCAGGCCTCGCGGGGCGGTCTGGAGTCGCGGGGCCACCGGGCTGGGCAGGGGCAGCGGCGGCGTGGTCTCGGGCGGCGTGGTCTCGGGCGGCGTGGTCCGGGGCGGCGGGCCGCGGGGGGATGGCGTCGGGGCGGGTCACGGGACCGTCACCCGCTTTGGCGGGCCGGGCACCCGGGCGTCGGGGCGGCGCAGGTAGATCGGCTCGGCCCCGGTGCCGGGAGCGCCCGCGGCGAATTGCCGGGCCGCGAGCCGGGCCAGCGTGCCCGCGGCCGGGTAAGACGGCTCAATGGGCTGGCCCAGGACGCCGGGGTAGAGCAGCGCGCCCGTGCCCGCGGCCAGGATGCCCGGGCCGCCTGGCGCACCCTGGCTGCCCGGGGCGTCCTGTCGGGCGGCGATCGTCTCCGCCACGTCGGCGGGGATGCCGACCGCGGGGCCGTCCAGCCGGCGTCCCGTGGCGTCGTAGCGGGCCCAGTAGACCTCGCGCCGCCGGGCATCGGTGGCCACGATGAACTCCCGGCCTCCGGCGGCGGCCGCCGCGTCGGCGGCGATCACGTCGAGCGTGGACACCCCGTACACCGGCACGCCCAGGGCGCTGCCGAGCACCCGGGCGGTGACCAGGCCCACGCGCAGCCCGGTGTACGGGCCAGGCCCGGTCCCGGCGGCGACGGCGGTGATGTCCAGCCGGCCCGCGCCGGCCTCGGTCAGCACGGCGTCGATGGAGGACGCCAGGAGCTCGCCGTGGCGGCGCGCGTCGACCGTGGTGGTCTCGGCCAGCACGTGTGCCCCGTCATGCAGGGCTACTGTCACGGCTGGCGTCGCAGTATCGAACGCGAGCAGCAGCACGGGCGCCAAGCCTAGTTGACCAGGCAGACGACACAGGACGGCCGCACGCCGGCCGCCGCGCCGGTCACTTCAGCCGGGCGATCACATCGCGGGCCGCGGCGATCGCCCCGGCCCGGAGCTGAGCCGGGGAGACCGGCCCGTAGCCGCCCCGGCCGCTGTTGCCCTGCAGCACCGCGGTGAGCAGGACGTTGTGGTCGCGGACCACCACGGTCATCAGCTCCGTCTTGATACCGGCCGACCGGGTGACCTGCAGCGCGGAGAACGCGCTGGTACCCAGCCCCGCGATCGTGGTGATGGTGGCCTTCGGCAGGTGAGTGGCCTTGGGCGGGCTGGTCTTCTGCTGCAGCGCCGCGGCGTACCCGTCCCTGGCCGCGAACGTGGCGCTGCCGTTCCCGCTGGCCAGCCCGTTCGGCGTGGACGCCTGGACCTGGACGTTCAGCAGCCGGTAGAGCGGCCGCTGATCCAGCGTCCAGCTGCACAGGCTGGCCTGGCCGCCGTCCAGCGAGTTCGGGGAGGCCTCGGTCCGCTTCCCCGGCAGATACTGGCCGAGCGTGCTGGCGGTCACCGCGGTACAAGCGTTTGGGACGGTCCTGAACTCGCCGGCCTGCAAGGTCGTCACCAGGGCGTCGGGGACACCGGCCGGCTTGCTGCCGCCGCTGACCAGGAGCCAGACGCCGACACCGACGACCACCGCCAGGCCGGCGATGCCGCCCCACAGGTACATCGAGCGCCGGTTCCGGCGGGCCCGGGCCGCGGCCTGGCGGCCCCGCGGCCGCACCGGCGGCGGGGGGGTCTCGGACGGCTCTTCCTGGTACCCGGACGGCTCGCCGTACCCGCCTGCCTGGTCGTTCCCGGGCGGCTCGTCGTACCCGCGCTCGTCGTAGCCACCCGGGGCGCCGTGCCTGCCTGGTGCGCCGCGGCCGGCCTGCGCGTCGTAGCCGCCCGGCGCGGGGCGCCCGGCGTCCGGGGGGACCGTGGCCCGCCGCTTACCGCGATCCGAGCCCTCCGCCCACCGTGGATCGACGGCGAGCCCGGCCCAGGGCGGAAGCTCCTCGTCGTCGTCCGGATAACGGTCATCGCTCCGCTGCCGGTCGCCACGTGGGGACAGCCGACCAGGGCGAGGGGGACGGGGCCCCTGCTGAGCCACGGCGCGCCTCCGGGAAAGGGATCAGACCGTGCAGAACGGCGCGAGACGCATTACCGGAGGGCAGCCGTTCAGGAAACGGCTGACTTCAGCAATGCGGGGACAGTGGGAAACTATATGGCCTTGGGTGTCACGGGTAGGGCACAACGCGCGGATCCGCGGCGGATGCCCACCGCTCCCCGATACCGGCCACTGTCACCCGCCGCATCTCGCCGGGCTGGCCGGCGCCCGGCATCGTGATGGTGATCTCCAGGCGGTCGGCCGCCAGCTCCTCGACCAGGCCCTCGCCCCACTCAACCACCGTCACACAGTCCTCCAGGGACGCGTCCAGGTCCAGGTCATCCACTTCGGCGACGCTGCCCAGCCGGTACGCGTCCACGTGCACCAGGCCCGGGCCGCCGCTCAGCGGCGGGTGCACCCGGGCGATCACGAACGTCGGGGAGGTCACCGGCCCGCGGACGTCGAGCCCCTGCCCGATGCCCTGCACCAGGGTGGTCTTGCCCGCCCCCAGCGGCCCGGTGAGCACGATCAGGTCACCGGCCCGCAGCGCGGCCGCGATCCGCTGGCCCAGCGCCCGCATGTCCTCCGCGGTGGCCACGGGCATGGCCGCCGGGATACGGTCAGCCGCCCCGCTGGCGGGGATGCGGCCAGCCGCCCCGCCGACGGAGTCGTGGGCAGACCCCACGCAACAGCACCTGCCTTCTCCACGTGTTGGCCCGGCACGGCCGGGCCCGGGACACTGCCGTCACGCGGAGCGTTCCCGGGCCGCTGCGCCCGCTTCCACCCTCGCGATCAGGCTGGTGATCGCCTCGTTGACCACCTCGGGAGCCTCCAGGATAAGGGCGTGGCCGGCGCCCGGTACCCAGACCAGCTCCGCGCTGGGAATCGCCTCAGCCAGTTCCTGGCCCAGAGACGGCGAGACGAGCCGGTCCTTGTCCCCGGTGAGCGTGACCACCGGGACCCGGCCCAGGACACCAAGGGTGTCACGCATGTCCACCGCGTACAGGGCCTCGCCGAACGCCGCGACCACCTCGATCGGGGTCGAGCGGATCATCTGCTCCAGGAAGTCCACTACCGCGGGATGCACCCGCGGATCACCGAAGCCGATGAACCGCGTGCTGAGGAAGGACAGGTCACCGGCTACCCGGCGGCCGCGCTCCACCAGCATGGCCCGGTAGCCGGTAGCGGCGCCGCTCAGCACCAAGGGAAGGGCGCGGGTGAGCACCGGCCTGATCGGCCTGGGCATCCACGGGCTGCCCGCGGACAGGCCGCTGGCCGCGGTGGACATCAGGGCCACGCCCGTGACCTTGGTGCCGAAGAGCTCGGGGTGCTGGCGGGCCAGCGCCATGATGGTCATGCCGCCCATGGAGTGACCGACCAGCACCACGGGCATGTCGCCGGGAGCGGCCGCCTTGATGATCAGGTCCAGGTCGGCGCCGAGCCGGTCGACGCTGGCCGCGCCCGCCGCGGATCGCCCGGACCGGCCGTGGTCCCGCTGGTCCCAGAACACGAGCCGGTGCCGGCCCAGGGCGGCGCGCTGGAAGTGCCAGCAGTCCTGGTTCAGCGTGTAGCCGTGGCAGAAGATAACGGTGAGCGGCTGGGGCGGCGTGCCGCGCCCGGTGCGCTTGGCGGCCGCGGGTGGCTCGTCGATCTCGACGTGCAGCGGGACCCCGTCGTCGGTCAGGACGGTGAGCGGCTGCCCGCGCAGCTCGCCGAGCCGCCCAGGTGAAGCGGTGGTGCGCAGCACCTGTGTCCGGCCAATCGCGATCCGCTCGGCCGCCATGACCGCTCCGGCGCCCGCCGCCACGGCCCCCGCCGCCAGCCCCGCCACTCCGGTGATCCGCCGCCAGGTCGCCATCGAACCTCCCTGCCGTGCGTCCTGGCCCGGCAGGCCGCCGGCCAGCGGGGCGTCAGGCTTGCGCCCCCGTCACCGTGTCCGACAGCCCCACACCAGGAGACTCACTGTTCTCATATGCTACTCCACGGTAAGTTCGGGGTACGCCGCCGGCAAAATTGGTCACAACCTCGTAGGAGACCGTGGCCAGGGCGTCCGCCCACTGCTGGGCCGTGGGTTCACCGGAGTCCCCCGGGCCGAAAAGCACTACCTCGTCGCCGGTTTCGGCCGCCTCAGCCCCGAAGTCGATAACGGACAGGTCCATGCACACGGTGCCAGCGATGGACCAGCGCTTATCGCGGGCCTGCACCTCGACCACGCCCGAGGCATGCCTGGGTATGCCCTCGGCATAACCCAGCGGGATCAGCCCCAGGGTGCTCTCGCCCTGGGTGGTGTACCGATGGCCGTAGGACACCGCGGTGCCCGGCGGGACCCGCTTGACCAGGGTCAGCCGGGTCCGCAGCGTCATCGCCGGGCGGAGCCAGTCCGGGGCGCCCCCGGGGATCGTGGCGAGCCCGTAGATGGCCCCGCCCGGTCGGACCAGGTCGAACCAGGTGCCCGGGAGGTCGAGGGCCGCCGCGGTGTTGGCCAGGTGGCGCACCTCGGGCCGGGCTCCCGCGGCTTCGGCCAGCGCGACGGCGTCGGTGAACCGGGCCAGCTGGGCGCCGACAGACGGATGTCCCGGTATGTCCGCGCAGGCCAGATGGGACCATATCCCGGTAATCGTGATGTTCCCGGCCGTCTCGGCGGACCGGGCCGCGGCGACCAGTTCCGGCCAGTCCGCGGGAGTGGCGCCGCCGCGGGCCATCCCGGTGTCGATCTTCAGGTGCACCCGGGCCGGGTGCCCCGCCCGGGTGGCCGCGGCCGCGATCTCGTGCAGCAGCGGCACCGCATCCACAGTCAGATCCACGTCGGCGCGGATCGCGGCCTCGTGCGCCCCGCCATCTCCCCCGCCAGGCGCCCCGCGGGGCGCCCCGCCCGGTGCTCCGAGCAGGCAGAGCACCCGGGTCGTGAGACCGGCCCGGCGCAGGGCCAGCGCCTCGTGCTCGTGCACGACGCCCAGCCACTGCGCGCCGCCGGCCACGGCCGCGTGCGCCGCAGGGACCATGCCGTGTCCGTAGCCGTCGGCCTTGACCACCGCCATCACCGGCACTCCGCCGACGTGCTGGCGCATCGCCTCGACGTTGCGGGCGACGGCGGCCAGATCGATGAGTGCTTCCGCGTGACCGTCCATGGCCTCCCAGTTTGCCAGCACGCGGGGCTGGGCTGGTCCGGCACGAGCGCGGTCAGGGTGGCGGGCCTCTCCCGGCCGGGCGGTTGGCCGGCCCGGCGGATCTGGCCGGGCGGTTAGCCGGCCCGGCGGCGGACCGCCCGGATCGCGTCGGGCAGCGCACCGACCACATCCGCCGCCCCGATCGGCGCTTCCGCGTAGCCGGCCCGGGGATCTTCCGGGTTGGTGACGTCCCACCCGCCGCCGGATGGCTCCATGGCGGGCACCGGACGGCCCCCGGCCCCGGCGGCCGCCAGCCGGGCGGCGAGCCCGTGCAGGTACGCGGCGGCCGCGGCGGCCTCGCCGACCTCGAGACCCTGCGCCAGCAGCGAGCCGGCTAGCCCGGACAGCACGTCGCCGGTGCCCGCGGTGGCCAGCCATGAGGTGCCGGTGGGATTGACCCACACGGGCGGCACGTCATCCTGGCTGGCCCCGCCCCCGGTAGATCCGTCCTGGCTAGCCGGGGCCTGGGTGGCCGGGGCCTGGGTGGCCGGGGCGTGGCCGGCCTCAGGGCCGCCCTCGGCGGCGCCCTGGCTGGTCGCTGAGCGCCCGTCCGGGGTGGCGATCACCGTGGTGGACCCCTTGAGCAGGACCGTGGCGCCCAGGCTGGCTGCGGCCTTCCTGACGTGTTCCAGGCGGCGGCTCTCCACGTCGGCCGGGTCGGCACCGAGCAGCCGGCCCAGTTCACCAGCGTGCGGGGTGAGCAGCGTGGGCGCGTCCCGGGCGAGCAGCTCTTTGCGGGCCGCCAGCAGGGTCAGCCCGTCCGCGTCCACCAGCACCGGCACGTCGCTGGCCAGGACGGCGGCCAGCCGTTCCCCGGCCTCGTCATCGGTGCCCATGCCCGGTCCCACGACCCAGGCCTGGACCCGTCCCGCGGCGCGGACAGCCTCGCCAGCCGGGATGTCCTGC
Source organism: Actinomycetes bacterium (assembly GCA_025964635.1). Lineage (GTDB taxonomy): Bacteria > Actinomycetota > Actinomycetes > Streptosporangiales > Streptosporangiaceae > RYN-230. The sequence continues at coordinate 11,658 of JAOPYP010000118.1, forward strand.
CCGGTCACGGTGATCACCGACTCCGGCCAGAGCAGCCGGACCACGGCCACGGCCGGGGCCGCAGACACCAGCCGGACCATCCCGGCGCCGCCGCGGACGGCACCGCCCACGGCCAGCGCGGCTGCCCCGGTGAACCGCTCGCTGCCCGCCACGATCCCGGCCACGCCGCGGCGGTACTTGTCGGACTCCTCGGAAGGCCGGGGCAGCAGCGCGCCCACGTCCGCGGCCTGCATCGCACACGCGTCCGGGGCGTCCAGGAACGGGCCGAGGCCGATGTCGATCAGCTCTACCACCCCGGCGCGCCGCGCGCCCGGGTCGATCAGCAGGCCAGGTTTCAGCGTGCCGAACGTCACGGTCACGTCGGCCTGGACCGCGGCGCCCTCGACCACGCCGGTGTCCGCGTTCACCCCGCTCGGCAGGTCCACCGCGACCACCACGCCCGGGGATCGGGCGGCCAGGCCGGCCAGCGAGGCCTGCGGCTCCCTCAGCCCGCCCCGGCCGCCGATGCCCAGCAGGCCGTCCAGGATCAGGTCGGCCGCTCCGAGGGCCGCCGGGACCGCGGTGTCGTCCGGGCTGGCCAGCCGGCCGCCCGCGGCCCGGAGCGCGGCCACGCCGTCCCCATGCACCCGCGAGCTGGCCGTGACCGCGAGCACCGCCGCTCCGCGGCGGGCCAGCCGGGCCCCCGCATAGAGGGCGTCGCCGCCGTTGTCGCCGCTGCCCGCGAGCACCACAATCCTGGCCCCGGGCATCCTGCCGACCAGGCCCGCGCTGACCGACGCCAGCCCCGCCGCGGCCCGCTGCATGAGCGCGCCGGGGGGCAGCGTCGCCATCAGGGCCTGCTCCGCGGCGCGGACCTTCCGCACCTGGTGTGCGTATCTCATCCTTCGGCCACCACCATCGCGATGCTCATCCCGGCATCATGACTCAGGGAGACATGCCAGCGGCGGATGCCCCGCTGGCTCGCCGCGTCAGCGACCGTGTCCCGGATCTCGAGGCGTGGACAGCCCGCGGCGTCCCGGATCACTTCCACGTCGGTCCAGCTCAGTCCGGGCGGGCCGCCCAGGGCCTTGGCCACCGCTTCCTTAGCTGCGAAGCTGGCCGCCAGGGATTCGGGCCGCCCGCCGCGTTCGCTCTCAGCGAACAGCCGGGCTCCCAGCGCCGGGGTACGCCGCAGGGCCTCCTCGAAGCGAGCGATGTCCACCAAGTCCACCCCGATGCCAATGATCACCAGTCCAGCCTGTCACGCGACGGCGGCCAGCGCGGCCGGCCGGGCTGACCGGGTCGGGTCAGGCAGCGAGGGTAGCCGGGACAGAAAACGCCTCGGGACGGACCAGCCGAACGGGAGGTCAGCGGGCCGGGGTCAGCCTGCGGCGCGGACCGCTGCGGCCAACTGGTCCGCGGTCCGCTGGGCCTGCTCGATCTCGACGGCCTCCACCATCACGCGCACCGCGGGCTCGGTGCCGCT
>JAOPYP010000122.1 GCA_025964635.1 Actinomycetes bacterium
ATGGACCCGGGTGAGCCCCCGGCTGGCGGCCCGGCTCCTTCCGTCCCGTCCGATTACGCAACGAAAATCGCCCGGCGTTATGACGTCGCGGACCAGGGCCGTCCGGCGGACCGCTGGCTGGGGGACACGGTGCAGTGGGCGTGGCGCACCCGGATCGCCGTGCATCTCGGGGTCGACCTGCGGATGCGGCTGTGGCAGCGGGCCGAGGACGAGGCGGTCGCGGTGTTCGCGGCCAACCTCCGCGACCTGCTGCTGGCCGCGCCGGCCGGGACGCGGCCCACGATGGGCCTGGACCCGGGCTTCCGCACCGGGGTCAAGGTGGCGGTGGTGGACGGGACGGGCAAGGCGGTCGCCACGGACACCATCTACCCGCACGAGCTGAAACGGGGCGGGGCGGGCGGTGCTGGCTCGCCGCGGTGGGCGGAGTCCCTCGCCGCGCTGGCCCGGCTCGCCGCAGCCCACCAGGTCGAGCTGATCGCGATCGGCAACGGCACCGCTTCCCGCGAGACGGACCGGCTGGCCGCGGACCTGATCGCAGCGCACCCGGAGCTGAAGCTGACCAAGGTGATGGTCTCCGAGGCGGGGGCGTCGGTGTACTCGGCGTCCGCCTACGCCACCCGCGAGCTGCCCGGCATGGACGTGTCGCTGCGCGGCGCGGTCTCGATCGCCCGGCGGCTCCAGGATCCGCTGGCCGAGCTGGTGAAGATCGACCCGAAGTCCATCGGGGTCGGCCAGTACCAGCACGACCTGGCCGAGATGAAGCTGTCCCGTTCGCTGGACACGGTGGTGGAAGACTGCGTGAACGGGGTCGGCGTGGACGTGAACACGGCGTCGCCCCCGTTGCTGGCCCGGGTATCGGGGATCAGCGAAGGGCTGGCCGCCGCGGTGGTGGCCCGGCGGGACGAGGTCGGCCGGTTCCGCAGCCGGCAGGCCCTCAAGGACGTGCCCCGGCTGGGGCCGAAGGCGTTCGAGCAGTGCGCGGGGTTCCTCCGCATCCCCGGCGGTGACGACCCGCTGGACGCGTCCAGCGTCCACCCGGAGGCCTATCCCGTGGTCCGGCGCATCCTCCGGGCGGCCGGGACGGGCGTGCCCGGGCTGATCGGCAACACGTCGCTGCTGCGCTCGCTGCGGCCGCAGGACTTCACGGACGACCGTTTCGGCCTGCCGACCGTGACCGACATCCTCAGCGAACTGGAGAAGCCCGGCCGTGACCCGCGGCCGGCGTTCACCACGGCCAGCTTCGCCGAGGGTGTCGAGACGCTGGAGGACCTGGCCCCCGGCATGGTGCTGGAGGGCGTGGTCACCAATGTGGCGGCATTCGGGGCGTTCGTGGACATCGGCGTGCATCAGGACGGCCTGGTGCACGTGTCCGCGATGTCGCGAACCTTCGTGTCCGACCCCCGCCAGGTCGTGAAGTCCGGTGACGTGGTCCGGGTCCGGGTGCTCGGGGTGGACATTCCCCGCAAGCGGATCTCGCTCACCCTGCGGCTCGACGACGACGCCCCGGGCGGCCGGCCGGGGAAGGGGCAGCCGGCCGGAGCCGGGGCCGTAGCCAGTGGCGGTGGCGGTGGCGGTGGCGGTCAGGGCCGGGGCCCGGCGCCCCGGGACCCGGCCGGGCCGCCGGGCCCGGGAAGCGGGGAGCGTGCCGTCGGCCGGGATCAGGGTGGCCGGGATCGGGACCGCCGGGGCCAGGGCCAGGACCGCCGGGATCAGGGTGGCCGAGGGCAGGGTGGCCGGGATCAGGAGAGCCGGGGGCAGGGTGGCCAGGGCGAAGGTGGCCGGGACCAGAAGCACCGGGATCAAGGCCAGGGTCGCCGGGATCAGGGTGCCCAGGGGCCGGGTGGCCGGGCTCAGCAACGCCGGGGCCAGGGCCAGGGTCGCCGGGATCAGGGTGGCGGGGATCGGGGCGGCCGGGACCAGGGCCAGCAGGCCGCGGGACCGGCGGATGGCGCCATGGCCGACGCGCTGCGGCGGGCGGGCCTGGTCTCGGACCAGCCCGGCCCGGGCCGCGACACCGGCCGCCGTCGCTGAGGCGGGGCCCGGCCCGCTACTGGCCACGGTCCGCGGCCGGCCGGAGGCCGGCCGTCGCGACTACCCTCAACACGGTGGCCACAAGCGTCCCGTCAATGGCGAAAGTGTCCAACATTGGGACAATGCCTCTCAAGGCCGTATGCCACGCTCTGTCTTGGAGTGGTGTTACTGATTGATATTGGGTCCGCTGGGGCAGGTGTTTAGGTATCTCCAGCAAACAGGCCCTGGACGTCGCCCCGGAGGGCGAAATCCACTGTCAGTCAGGTCCAGCGAGCGTGGAGGTTGCGGCAGGCGGAGACTTTCGCACACCAGGCTGGACTGGAGAGGTCTGAGCCAGGCCTGGCGGCGGGCCGGGGGTGGTGGCGTTGGCGTGGCGACGGGGGATCATGGCGGCGTATGCCGCCTGGATGACGCTGCTCCTCGTGGCCTACTACCTCCTGCCCGGGATCCGGGTGGCCGTGTGGGGAGTGCTGGCCATCTCCGGGGTGGCCGCCATCGTGGCTGGCGTGATCCTCAACCGTCCGGCCAGCCGGGCCCCCTGGCTGCTGCTGGCTGCGGCCAACCTGAGCTTCGCGGTGGGCCAGGAGAGCTTCCTGGTCCTGACCCAGATCAGGCACCTGGCCGTTGCATTCCCGTCCATCGTGGACCTCTTCTACCTGGCCACTTACCCCTTGTATGCGGCCGCCCTGCTGATCTTCATCCGGCGCCGCTCCGCCGGGCATGACCGGCGGAGCCTGCTGGACGCGCTGACCCTGACCGTGGGCCTGGCCCTGCTGTCCTGGGTCTTCCTGATCCTGCCCTACGTGAACAACACCACCCTGACGTGGCTTCAGAAGGCGATCGCGATCGCCTACCCGCTCGGAGACGTGCTGGTGCTGGCCATGCTGGCCCGGCTGCTGGCCCCCGGCACCTGGCGGTCCCGGTCTCTCCAGCTGCTCACCCTGGGCAGCGTGGGGCTGCTCGCCTCGGATGTGGCCTTCGGTTCCATCCAGTTGTACAGCTCGTTCCGCATCGGCACCCTCGCCGACTTCGGCTGGGCCGTGTTCTACGCGGCCTGGGGGGCGGCCG
>JAOPYP010000128.1 GCA_025964635.1 Actinomycetes bacterium
CCGCCGCCGGGGTCCCGTGGCCCTCCGCAGCCGGCCCCGTCGCCCTGCCCGCCGAGCTGACCGTCCCCGCGATCGGTGTCCGGACCCGGCTGATCCATCTCGGGCTCACCGCGGACCGCGCGTTGCAGGTCCCCGCGAGCGTGCGGGTCGCGGGCTGGTATGACCGGGGCCCCCGCCCCGGCGCGCCCGGTCCGGCCGTCATCGCCGGGCACGTGGACAGCGTGGCTGGCCCCGGGATCTTCTACCGGCTGGCGGACCTGCACCGTGGCGACCGTGCCTACGTCCGCCGCGCCGACGGCACCCTCGTGGTCTTCCGGGTCACCGCCGTCCGTACCTATCCCAAAGACCGGTTGCCGGCCGCCGCCGTCTACGGCCCCGCTCCGGGGCCCCAGCTCCGCCTCATCACCTGCGGCGGCCCGTTCGACCCCGCGCGGCGGTCCTATCTCAGCAACGTCGTCGTCTACGCCGTCATGGCCGGGGCCGCGCCGGCCTCGACCCGGCCCGGCCCGCGCTAGCCGTCGGCCGCCGCCCCGGCCGTGGCGAGCGTGGCGTGGACCTGCGCGGCGGCCGCCAGGTACTTGGACGCCGGACCCAGCGGGTTGGTGGCGTGGGCCACGGCGGCCTCGCCGAGCAGGCGCTCCGCTTCCCGGTAGTGCTCTGCAGCGGTCATCTCTGGTGCCCTCTCTGAGGTTGCGGCGGGCATCCCGTCAGCCCATGTGCGGATAGCGGTAGTCGGTCGGCGGCGCGAGCAGTTCCTTGATGGCCCGCGCGTTGACCCAGCGCGTGAGGTTGAAGATCGAGCCCGCCTTGTCGTTGGTGCCGCTGGCCCGGGCCCCGCCGAACGGCTGCCGGCCGACCACGGCCCCGGTGGGCTTGTCGTTGATGTAGAAGTTGCCCGCCGCGAAGCGGAGCGCCTCGGTGGCGGCGGCGATCGCGTCCCGGTCCTGGGCGATGATCGCGCCGGTCAGCGCGTACGGGGCGACGTCCGCGGCCTGGGCCACGACCTCGTCGTAGCGGGCGTCGTCGAACACGTGCACGGCCAGGATCGGGCCGAAGTACTCGGTCCGGAACACCTCGTCCCCGGGGTCGCTGCACTCCAGCACGGTCGGCTGGACGAAGTATCCTTGCGAGCCGTCCGCGTCGCCGCCGGCCAGCACCCGGATCGACGGCCGGGACCGGGACCGGGCCAGCGCGTCGGACAGCCTGTGGAACGCCCGGGCATCGATGACCGCGCCCATGAACAGGGACAGGTCGGCCGCGACGTCGCCCACGGTCAGCCCCTCCACCTGGGCGAGGAAACGGTCGCGCATCCGGTCCCAGACCGACCGCGGGATGTACGCGCGGGAGGCGGCCGAGCACTTCTGGCCCTGGTACTCGAACGCGCCCCGGATCAGCGCCACGGACAGCACGTCCGGATCGGCCGACGGGTGCGCGATCACGAAGTCCTTGCCGCCGGTCTCGCCGACCAGCCGGGGGTAGCCGCGGTACTGGGCGACGTTCTCGCCCACGGTGCGCCACAGGTGCTGGAACGTGCCGGTGGACCCGGTGAAGTGGATGCCGGCCAGGTCCTGGTGCGGGAGCGCGACCTCGGACACCGCCTGGCCGTCGCCGGTGACCAGGTTGATGACGCCCGGGGGCAGCCCGGCCTCCTCGAGTAGCCGCATCGTGTAGTGCGCCGAGAACTGCTGGGTCGGGGACGGCTTCCACAGCACCACGTTGCCCAGCAGCGCCGGGGCGGTGGGCAGGTTGGCGGCGATCGAGGTGAAGTTGAACGGGGTGATGGCCAGCACGAACCCTTCGAGCGGGCGGTACTCCATCCGGTCCCACTCGCCGGTGACCGACGACGGCTGCTCGGCCAGCAACCGCCGCGCGAAGTGCGCGTTGTAGCGCCAGAAGTCGATCAGCTCGCAGGCCGCGTCGATCTCGGCCTGGTACACCGACTTGGACTGGCCGAGGATCGTGGCCGCGTTGATCGTGGCCCGCCACGGGCCGGCCAGCAGCTCGGCGGCCTTCAGGAACACCGCGGCCCGGTCATCGAAGGACAGCGCCGCCCAGCCCGGCGCGGCGGCGGCGGCCGCGCCGATCGCGGCGGTCACGTCCGCGCCGGTCGCGTTGCCGAGGTGACCGAGCACGCGGGCATGGTTGTGCGGCTCGACCACGGCGATCCGGTCACCGCCGCCCATCCGTGGCTGGCCGCCCACGGTCATGGTCAGCTCGACCGGGCTGGCGGCCAGTTCCTTGATCTTGGCTTCGACGGCGGCGCGCTCGGCACTGCCCGGCGCGTACGCCCGGACCGGCTCGTTGACCGGCGGCGGGACCTTGCTGACGGCGTCCATGAGGATCTCCCCGGAGTTGTCCAGATGCGGTGACCCCATGGTGCCACGCCGGATCACCCGGTCAGATCACCCAGTTCCTGAGTCGCGTACCACATCAGGTCGTGCCCCTCCGCCCCGTCCACCAGGAACTGGGCGTCGTCGTCCCCGCCGTCGGCCGCGGCCAGCGCCTGTACCGCCGCGGTGACGTCGGGAACGGCCGCGAGGTCATCCACGTGCCCGGACACCACCCAGGCCAGCGGGACCGGCGCGGCCAGCAGGACAAGCGTGGGCTCGTCGAACCCGCCGTCAAAGCCGCCGCCCCGGCCGGCCTGCTCGTCGGGCACGTCGGCGGCCAGCACCACGCGGCGGCGCGGGACGTCCGGGTCGGCCCGCAGCAGCCGCAGCGAGGCCCGCGCGGCGTGCATCATCGCGGCGTACTCGAGTTCTTCGAGGTCCGCGTGGGCGTACCACTCGCGCAGCGCGGGCGTCACCGTGTACGCCGGCACCGGGGCCGGGCCGATCTCGCCGGCGCGCAGCGCGCCGTCGAGGACCGGCAGGGTGGCCGGCAGGTAGACGCGCATGGTTCCCCCTGGTTGGACCAGCAGAGTTACGGCTTGAGGACCTCGACTACCATCGCCACCGCCTCATCGAGGGACTGATGCTCCCACACCCGGACCACCTGCCAGCCCGCCGCGGCCAGCGCTGCGTCCGCGGCCCGGTCGCGTTCGACGTTGCGGCGCAGCTTGGGTGACCAGTAGGACTCGTTGACCGCCGGGTCCCGGCCGTGCTGCGGGCAGACGTGCCAGAAGCAGCCGTCCACGAACACGGCGACCCGGCGCCCGGTGAACGCGATGTCCGGGCGGACCCGGGCGCCGCCGTCCAGGTCCAGCCGCAAGTCCTTGCGGAACCGGAAACCCTGCCGGTGCAGCGCGCTGCGCAGCGCGAGTTCCGGCTTGGTGTCGGTGCGCCGGTTGGCGCGCATGTTCGCCGATCGTCCCGGGGTGGGGGGAATCAGGACCGGTGGCACCGGACCCCGTGGTTTCGGGGTGGGCGGGCTCGGATGGTCGGCCACGGGGTCAGGCTAGAGCAGCCAGCCCCGGCGTGCGCCGGGTCTGCCCGTGTCACTAAGGAAAGTAGCGCCGCTAGGGCAGCCCGAGCAGCGAGGCCAGCCCGGCCGCGGTCGCGGCCGGCTCGGTGTGCAGCACCCCGGTCATCCCGAGGGCCTCCGCGGCCCGCACGTTGGCCTCGATGTCGTCGATGAACACGCACTCGGCCGGGCCCAGCCCGAGCAGGCCGGCCGCGTGCCGGAAGATCCGCTCCTCCGGCTTGCGCATGCCGACCTCGGCCGAGATGACCACCGCGTCGAACAACTCGGCGAGCACGTCGGCCGGGTAGGCGCTGATGCCCCAGGAGTTCGAGAGCAGGGCCGTCTTCAGCCCCGACTGGCGCACCTGGCGGAGCAGGTCCCGCATGGGCTCGCTGAGCACGGTGGCTGCGAACATCCGGTCCAGCAGTCCCTCGGCCAGCACCGGGCTGCCGTCCCGGCGCACGATCTGGGCGGCGAGCATCCGCTCGAACTCCTCGTTGCTGCACTCGCCGCGTTCCAGCACGTGGATGGGGTTGTCCTCGCCCGTCACGTCGT
>JAOPYP010000137.1 GCA_025964635.1 Actinomycetes bacterium
ACGCCCTCGGCGACCGTCGCGATGCCCATGGCGTTGGCCAGGTCGATGACGGCACGGACGATCGCCGAGTCCACCGGGCTCTCGGCCACGCCCTGGACGAACGAGCGGTCCACCTTCACCTCGTGGACCGGGAACTGCTTGAGGTATGCGAGCGAGGAATGCCCGGTGCCGAAGTCGTCGATGGCCAGGCGCACACCCAGCCCGTTCAGCTTCTTCATGATCTCGCGGGCACCAGCCAGGTCGGCCATGACCATGCTCTCGGTGATCTCGAAGATAAGCAGCTCCGGGGGCAGGCCGGTCGCCTCCAGCATCGCTCCCACATGCGCCGGGAGCCCGCTCTCCTGGAACTGCCGGGGCGAGAGGTTGATGCTGATCGGCAGGTCCACGCCCAGGCGGTCACGGATCGAGCACACCTGCTGGCACGCCTTGTCCAGCACGTACCGGCCCAGCGGCAGGATCAGCCCGGTCTCCTCGGCCATCGGGATGAACCTCACCGGGCTGATCAGGCCGTTCGCGGGGTGACGCCACCGCACCAGCGCCTCAGCGCCCAGGATCTGTTCCCCATCGAGCGAATAGAACGGCTGGTAGTGGACCTCCAGTTCATCGCGCTCGAGACCTTTGCGCAGGTCGGCCTCGAGCTGGAGCCGCTCGGACGAACGGGTCCCCATGGACGCCTGGTCGAACACCTTGTAGGTGCCTCCCCCGCCCTTGGCCTTGGCCTCGTACATGGCCACGTCGGCGTTGCGGAGCACGTCGTCGGCGCTCTTGCCCGGCTCGGTCAGGGCGACGCCGACCGACACGCTGGCCACGAGTTCATAGCCGTCGGGCAGCACGATGGGCTGCTGGACGGCGGCGCAGATCCGCCGCGCCGCAGCGACCGCGACCTCCACTCCGCCCACATCCTCCAGCAGCACCACGAACTCGTCGCCGCCGAAGCGGGCCAGCAGGTCACCGCTGCGCACCATCACCTTCAGCCGCGCACCGATCGCGACCAGGTACCCGTCGCCGGTCACGTGGCCCAGGCTGTCGTTGATGCTCTTGAAGCGGTCCACATCGACGAAGATCAGGGCGTGGGTCTTGCGGTCCAGCACCGACCGCCGCAGCGCCTGGTCCAGCCGCTCGACCAGGAGCCGGCGGTTCGCCAGGCCGGTGAGGCTGTCGTAGCAGGCGTGATGATGCAATTCGTCCTCGAAGGCCTTGCGCTCGGTGATGTCGCGGAAGGCGATCACGGCGCCTGACGGCGCACCGTCGCTCACCACGGCGGACGCCGTGTAGGCGACCGGGATGACCTCGCCCTGCTTGCCGCGGAACCGGGCGTCGTCCACCCGGACGGTGCGGCCCGTCCGCATGGCCTCGCGGGCCGGGACGAGCAGGAAGTCGGGGGCCATCGGGGCGCCATCGCTCACCGGGTCGTCGATCGCGATGTCGAGGGACGGCAGCTCGATCATGCCGGCCGCGGCGCGGTTGACGAACGTCAGCCGCCCGCCCGCGTCGATGGCGCAGACACCTTCCCCGATGTTGAGCGTGATCGAGGAGAGCCGTTCCCGCTCGACGTGGACCTGCTGGTAGAGCTCGGCGTTGCTGAGCGCCCCGCTGCCCACGGCGGCCAGGGCCCGGAGCAGGCCCCGGTCGGCGTCATCAAACGGCTCGTCCCTCCGCCGTCCCGACGCCACCAGCCACTGCCGCCGGTCGGCCACCATCATCGGCGCGGCCAGCTGGCCGGGGCCCGGCGTCAAGGACGTCAGCGTGGCCCCCGGGCTGCGCAGCAGCCGCCGCACCGCCCCCAGGATCGTGTCGAGCACGGCCTGCTGGCGCAGCCCCCGGTTGGCCTCCAGCGTGACCTCGTACAGGCCCTCCATCCGGCTCCGGTCGTGCAGGGCCGCGAACCGGGCGCTGATGAGCTGGCGTTCCAGGACCAGCCCCGGGATGGCCAGCGCCAGGGCCCACAGGTGCGCCTGGAGGGCCATGGCGAAGATCACGCCCGCCAGGGCTCCCGCCCCCGCGAGCATCACCTGGATCGGAAGATCGCTCCTGAACTCATTCCAGGCGGTACCGGTCGAGAGGACGATGCCGGCGATCAGGACGGTATTGACGACGACGTAGACGGCCACGCCGGCGACCATCGCGGCGAGCTGGCCAGCGGTCAGCGAGCCAGAGGGGACGGCGATACCGCGGCTCACGGCGAGTCCCAGGCCAGCCGCGACGAGAACCTGGCCGGCGTTGAAAGCCGACTTGATGACCGGACGCCGGCGCGCTGCCTGGGCCAGGATCGTCGCCACGGCCACGGTGACGAGGGTGAGCAGCGGTGGCACGAGCAGGGCGAGGATCACGAAAATTCCCTCGTCCGTGTTGAAGGCCTCGGATTCGCCGCGCCGGTACACGACGACCGGCCACACCCAGCTGGCCAGAGCCAGGACGCCCATCGCGGCCGCGATGATCCACTGGCTCCCGCTGACCTGCTGCCCCAAGCCCGGTTGCCGCCATCCGGCCACGCCCAGGGTGACCAGCCCCCCCGCGATCGAAGCGACGATGACGGCCCAGGTCACGGGGGGGATCTTGCTGGCCCGGCTCGCCGCCGGGCTGGTCACTTCCATGCTGAGCTATCCCAGGCTGCTCCCGCCCAGACCGCCCCGTTCCAGGCCGAGCCGGCCCAGCCGCCGTCGTTCCAGGCCCGGCTGGCCCAGTCTTCGCCGTTCCACGACGCCCCGGCCCAGCCGCCGTTATTCCAGGCCCGGCTGGTCCAGGCCCAGCCGTTCCAGTCCGCCCCGCTCCACGACAGGCCGTTCCAGTTCCCGCCACCACCCGACCCCTGACTCACGCTGAGCCCGGACCACAGGTTCAGGTTCCAGGTATCGGCCGATCCGCTGGGCGACAGGGAGACCGTCGCGCCGAGCAGGGTTCCGACGAGCCCGGTGGCCGACTGGTTGAAGTCCATCGGGCCTGCGGTGGCGGCGGCGGAGGCGTCCAGGGCCCCGTGGCCGTCGACGAAGGGGTTACCGACCGGGCCCGGGGCGGTGGTGCCGAGCAGGCGCGCCTTGACCTCATTGGG
>JAOPYP010000145.1 GCA_025964635.1 Actinomycetes bacterium
CGGCCGCCAGGCGGCCCGGGCGGCCGGTCCAGCCGGTGCAGTGCGTCCGCGGCGCCGAGCACGAGCAGGCCGCCGGGCCGCAACGACCGTTCGAGTGAGCCGATCACGATCGAGACGAGCGGTGCGCTGAAGTAGATAAGCACATTCCGGCAGGTGATGAGGTCGAAGGCCGCCTCACCGAGGGGCGGGCAGGCGTCGCGGGCGAGATTGTGCGGCCGGAACCGCACCAGGCCGCGCAGGGCATCGTCGATGGCATAGCCGCCGTCAGGGGCCTGATGGAAGTAGCGGCTGCGCAGCGACGGCTCCAGCACCCGGACGGCGCGGGCCTGGTACCGGCCGGCCGCCGCGGCGGCGAGCGCAGCGCGGGACACATCGGTTCCCAGCACGTCGACGGGCGCCGGCGCCGGCGCGAACGCCTGCGTGGCCAGCAGGGCCAGCGTGTAGGCCTCGTCACCAGTGGCGCACCCCGCACACCAGACGCGAACGGTTCCCGAGCCCGCGGCGCGGGCCCGCTGGAGCAGGGCAGGCCAGGGAATCTCGTCGAGCTGGCCACGATCCCGGACAAAGAACGTTTCCTGGTTGGTCACCTCGTCGATCAGCCGGGTGACCAGATCGCGGCCACCCGCCGGATCTGCCGTGGCCCGCACGAAGGCGGCCGCGTCCAGTCCCGGCGCGGCCCGGGCCACGGCGGCCTGCAGGGCGGTCTCCCGGGCGGCCGGCAGCACGATCCCGGTCTCGCGATGGACCAGGTCCGCGATCTCGGCCAGTTCGGGCTTCACCGGGTCCCCCCGGCGGTCTCGGGGACCAGCCCCAGCAGGCAGGCGGCAATCTTCTCCGGTGACAGGACGACCGCGACCCCCAGGTCGATGGCGGACTTCGGCATCCCGAACACCGCCGAGGACGGCTCGTCCTGCGCGACGGCCAGCCCGCCCTGGCCGAGCACCGCCGCCGCGCCCGCCGCGCCGTCGTTGCCCATCCCGCTCAGCACGACCGCGACACCCGCCCGCCCGGCCGCGGCCGCGATGCTCGTGAGCAGGACGTCGCCGGACGGGCGATGACGCCCGGCCACGGTATGCCGGTCGAGGGCCAGCCGTCCGGAGGCAGCGAGCGTGAGGTGCCCGCCCTCCGGGGCGAACCAGACCCCGGCGGCGGGGGGTGCGCCGGGTACCGCGATGCCTACGGGCATACCGACGGCCTGATCGAGCCAGTGGACCAGGCCTTCGGTGAACCCGGCCGCGATGTGCTGGACGACCAGGATCGGGATCGGGTAGCCGGCGGGCAGGGCGCCGATGAGGCCCAGCAGCACCTGGGGACCGCCAACGGACGCGCACATGCCGATGACGGAGGCCCGGCGACCCGGAACGGGCCCGGCGGGGGTGCTGCCGAGCCGGGGGCTGAGATGGCGGATCACGCGCGCGCGGCTGAGCACGGTGATCCGGTGCCGGAGCGCGGCCCCCGCCAGGCCGGCCGGGTCAAGCAGGTCAAGGTCGTCCTTGGCCAGGACGTCGAGCGCCCCGGCGGCCAGCGCGGCCGCTGCCCCGCCGGTCCCGGGCCCGGCCTGGCCGGACAGGACGAGGATCGGCACCGGCCGGGAGCTCATGATCTGCCCGACCGCCTCGATCCCGCCCATGCCGGGCAGCGCGACATCCATCGTCACCACATCGGGTGCAGCGACAGGCAGCGCGGAAATGGCCTCCTCCGCGGTGGGGCAGACGGCCACGACCGTGATGTCCCCGCCGTGTTCGAGCACCCGCCGGAGTGCGGTCGCGTAGGTGCCGGAGTCCTCACAGATCAGCACGCGCACCGGCGTCACGTCGTCATCTGCCGACGAGCCGCTCGACGGTGGAGAGCAGAGCCTGCTGATCGAAGCTCCGTTTAGCCATGTAAGCGTCCGCGCCGGCCTCGATCCCGCGCAGCCTGTCCTCGTCGGCGGCCCGCGACGTGACGATGACGACCGGCAGCGACGAGCGCGCGGTGTCGGCGCGGATCGCCCGCGTGAGCCCGATTCCGTCCAGCTCGGGCATCTCAAGATCCGTGATGACGAGCGAGATCGCCGCGTCCCGCCCGAGGACCGCCAGGGCGTCCCGCCCGTCGTGCGCGGTGGCCACGGAGTATCCGGCCGCCTCGAGGATGCTGCGCTGCAGCTCGCGGACCGTGAACGAGTCCTCGACCACGAGGATCCTCGAGGCCTCGGCCGGGCCGTCCGCGGCACCAGGCCCGGGAGGCCCGGGAGGCCCGGGAACACCCTGGGACTTCCGGGTCAGCATCGCGGGCTCGACGAGCAGCGCGATCCGGCCATCACCCAGGATGGACGCGCCGAGGTAGCCCTCCAGGCCGGCCAGGAGCGGGCCGAGCGGCTTGATCACGACCTCTTCCTCACCCAGGAGCGCGTCGCAGGTCACGACGGCCCGGCGGCCGCCGACCGCGATGATGAGCGCGGGCGGCTGGTCGCCCAGCGGTGCCGCCACGGCGCCGATGAGCTGCGCGAAGTCAGCCACCGGCACGGAGCTCCCGCCGATCTCCAGGGCTTGCCTGCCCTCGAGCGTGAGCGTCTCCGCCACCATCACGACCTGCTCCACCACCGCCAGCGGGACGCCGTACACGGCGCCGGCGCGTTCGAAGAGCAGCACCTCCATGAGCGCCAGCGCGACGGGGAGCAGCTGGACGACCTCCATCCCCTGGCCAGGTTCGCTGCGAACGGCCAGGCTGCCGCCCAGCGAGTGCACGTAGGACCGGACGGCATCGAGGCCGACCCCGCGCCCGGCGAGATCGGTCACCTCGTCCGCGGTCGAATACCCCGGCCTGGCCAGCACGTCCGCGAGCGACCCTTCGCGGCGGGCTTCCCCGATCACCTCCGGCGACGCGCCCCGGCCGTCGTCCGCGACCACGATCTCGACGAAGCTCCCGCGTGATGCGGCGCGCAACTCGACCCGCCCGCGTGCGGGCTTGCCCGCGCGCTCCCGCTCCGCCGGGGATTCGACGCCATGGATCACCGCGTTCCGCAGCAGGTGCCCGAGTGGCTCGGACAGGCTCTCCAGGATCACCCGGTCGAGTTCGGTGTCCGCGCCCGTGACCACAAACTCGACCTCCTTGCCCGCGGCCCGGGCGAAGTCCCGGACCATGCGCGGCAGCGGCCCCGTGATCACGGCGACGGGCAGGGTGCGCATCCCGATCGCGGTGTCCTTGAGGTCGTCGAGCATGCGCTCACCCGCCCCGAACGCCTCGGCGACGGCCTCGGACTGCCCGGTCTGGCCGCCCAGCGAGTGGGCCAGCCTGGTCCGGTACTGCATGATCTCGCCGGCCACGTCGAGCAGATGGTCGATCTTCCCGGCCGGAACCCGCAATGTCCGCCCATCGCCCGCGGGCGCGGGTGCGGGCGGCGCCGGGTGGGCCGCCGGGGCCGCGGCGGCCTCAGGTGCACTCCCCGCGGGCTCCTCATCGATCAGGGCCGCCCGGCACGCCGCCAGATCCTTGAGGAGGCCGGTCACGGGTTCAGCGGTCTCCTCCGCGT
This sequence comes from Actinomycetes bacterium, assembly GCA_025964635.1. Taxonomy (GTDB): domain Bacteria; phylum Actinomycetota; class Actinomycetes; order Streptosporangiales; family Streptosporangiaceae; genus RYN-230. The sequence goes on from JAOPYP010000145.1 coordinate 3,512, forward strand.
TGACCTGGGCCCGCAATGCGGCGGTCGCGCGGAGCAGCGGTGGCGCGAACTCCGGGGGGAAGGCCCCGGCCGTGCGCACACTGGCCAGGACGTCCTCCGCCGCGTGCGCCAGCGCACGGACATCGTCGAAGCCGAGCATCCCGGCCGCGCCCTTGATCGTGTGCGCGTTCCGGAACAGCGAGTCGATGGTCTCCGCGCCCGCGGCCCCCGACTCCACGGCGAGCAGCGCCGTGTCCATCTGGTCGAGCCGCTGCGCTGACTCGTCCCGGAATAGCCCGGTCAGGTCAGCGTCCGGGTCGCTCACCGCTGAGCCCTTCCAGCGACTCGAACGCCCGGGGCACGTCGATGACCCCGACGAGGTCACCGCCGGCCAGCGTGGCCCCCGCCAGCAGGTCCGACTCGGTCTCTTCGGCCGGGTCTCCCAGTTCGCCGACCTCACTCACGTCGTCGATTACGAAACACGCCTGGTAGCCCCGGGCCTCAGCGACAACCACCCGGCCCGGCGCTGCCGCCGGCGTGATCCCGAGAAGCTGCGCCAGGTCGACGACGGGCAGGATACGGCCGCGCCGGTTCCAGACTCCGAGCAGTTCCGGGCGGGCCCGCGGAACGGCCCTCACCCGGCCGATGTCCGCCACCTCGAGCACGTGCTCGACCGGCATCGCGTAGTTTTCCGACGCGATCCGCAGCCGCACGTAAACGGGCACCGGAGGCGCTCCTGTCGTTATCCTGCAGGGCGCCGTCGAGCTCAATCACCAGCGCCTCCAGTCTCTCGGCGGTAGCGGCCCACTGGGTCTGCTCCGACGCGAGCTGGTCCGCTGCCTCCCGGATCTGCTGGATGGCGCTGTCCACCTGGTCAGCAGCGGACTTCTGCTGCTGGGTGGCGAGAATGGATTCCTCCAGCATCGTCGCGGTCGCCGCCATCAGCTCGCCGACCTCGCGCGCCTGGCGGGTGCCCTGCTCAGTCGCCATGATCGTCGCGTTCGTCTCGTCCTGGACCCCGGTGATGATCACGCTGATGGAGCCGGTGGAGTGAACCGACCGCTCCGCCAGCTTGCGCACCTCGACCGCCACGACGGCGAAGCCCTTCCCGGCCTCGCCCGCCCGGGCCGCCTCGATGGCGGCGTTCAGGGCGAGCAGGTTCGTCTGTCCCGCGATGTCGTTGATCAGCTCAAGGATCTCGCCGATCTTCTGCGCGCGCTCACCCAGCGAGAGGGCGCGCTCAGCGATCGCCTCGACCTTCTCCTGCATGTCCCGCATCGTGTCGCCGGTCCGCTCGGCCGCCTTGGCCACGGAATGCGCCTTGTCCGCGATCAGGCCGGCTGTCGTGGCCAGTTCCTCGATCGTGGCGGACGTTTCCGCTACGGCTGACGACTGCTCGCTGGTGACCGCGGCCGCGTTCTTCGCCGCCAGCCGCAGTTCGCCGGTGACCTCGCCCAGGACCGCCGAGGTCGAGCGGATACGGCCGAAAAGCTCGTTCAGCCGGCCGAGCGTGGCCGTCAGTTCCTCCTCCCGTTCGGAGGCCCGGCGCAGCAGCCGGAGCGCGAACAGCGAGAAGGCGGCACCGACCAGGACAGCGAGGATGGCCGCGGCCACCCCGATCCCGAGCGCCTGGCCGGACGCTGACGAGGCCGCCGCTTCCGCCGCGTCCGCGCGGCTGGTCTGGGCCGAAGCAAGCTGGGTCAGGGGTCTGAGGACCGAGGGCTCGGCGGCCACCAGCCGCCGGTTAGCCGCGGTCTCACGGGCCAGCGTCGTTCCCGCGCTCGTCCGGAGCTGGGCGAAAAGGTCGACGAACCGGTCGTTCCCGGCCACGGCCTGGGCCCGCAGGCGCGCCTCGCTGGTCCCTTCCGCCCGGGCCAGCGTGGCTGCGGTCCGCCCGAACTGCTGGCCCTGGCGACCCACCTCCTGGGCAAGCGCCGGGGCCGGAGTGGCGAGGTACTCGTGCATCGCCTCACGCTCGTGCCAGTAGGTGGCGGTGAGCGCCTCGGTCAGCGAGTCGTCAGCGCGGGCGTCGACCGCCACGCTCGAGAGGGACAAGGCCACCTGGTAGCGCCAGATCGTGACGCCAATAGCGGCCGCTATGACGGCGATTGCCACCAGGCTCAGCGCAGCGACGCGCCGCGCCGACCCTCTCAGCAGCTCTTTCGGCATGCACTCGCACGCTTCCTGGCCCGTGGTGCCGGGGAACCTGGCCGGTCCCGCCCTCAGCGGTGACCTACCCATCCATAACGGATCCGTACCCGGATGATTACATTGAGTAACCAAACGATCCGGGCGGGACTCAGCGGAGCGGCCTCCTACTCGGCCCTGAGCAGCTGGCCCGGCTGGGAGCGCGCGGCCAGCAGGGCGGGCACGGCGGCCAGCAGGTTCGCGGCGGCGAGAACCCCGGCGGCCAGCGCCGTCAGCAGCAGGGCCGGCACCACCGGCACCGGGACCACGCCGAAGTTCGTGGCGAACACCCGCCAGAGCACCCGGCCCGCCGCGATCCCGACCGGCACCCCGACCGCGATCCCGGCCAGGGCGATCATCGTGGCCTGCCAGCAGACCGAGGCGGCGACCTGGCGGCGGACGAACCCCAGCGACTTGAGCAGCCCGGTCTCCCGGCGCCGCCTGGTCACGCTGACCAGCAGCAGGTGCACCATCGTCGCGGCCCCGAACACCGACAGGGCCACCCCGAACAGCAGCGGGAAATTCACCGACTCACCGAAGTTGACCAGCACGGTCGGCTTTGCCGGCCGGCTCGTGAGAGCACGGTACTGGCGTATATGCCGGGCCAGCGCCGCGCTCCCGGCGGGTCCCGGAGCGGCCCGGACCAGCACGACGGTCGCCATGCCGTGCCGGGCCGCACGCTGGCAGGCGGCCTGGCCAGGCCCCGGCGGGCACTGCGCGCCGATGAACGCGCTGGTGGTCATCACGGCCCCGTTGCCCAGCCCGCCGGTGCCGGCGTTCAGGGACGCCCGGCCGATCACGCGGAACCGGGTCTCATGCGGCACTCC
>JAOPYP010000152.1 GCA_025964635.1 Actinomycetes bacterium
AACTGTTGAAGCGGAACAGCAGGTCAGCGGGCACGATCGACTTCACCCGCTGATGCGGTCCGGCGATGCTCCGCACGGCGGGAACCGGGACGACCGGCACGGGCACGGCGGACCGCGAGGGCCGCAGCGGCCGCGGGCTCTCGTCTACCCAGCAGGTCGAGGCGCCCGCCGCGTGGCAGATCGCCAGCCAGTACCCCGCCAGGGCCGTCTGCTGAGGCAGAGGCAGAGCAGGCTGACGGCCCGACGTCTGGCCGAGCCCGGAGAAGATAACGGTCCAGCCCCTCAGGTCGGGCAGGAGGCCGCGATGCTCCAGGATGACCGCCGCGCTCGCCGGCCGCTCGGCCCAGCCCACCGCGCGCAGGTCGAACCCGCCGGCCGTGCTGACCCCGGAGGACAGCAGCAGCATCGTCGCGGGCGCCGGAGTGGCGCGTGAGGCGGCGAGCATCGTGGCGAGCAGGTCAAAAGGCCCGGCCGCCGCCTCGGTCCGCAGCCGGTCCCCGACCCGGCTCAGGTTCGCGCTCAGCAACTGCGGGCGCCGCGGGCCGTGCTCGACCTGGCCGTCGGCGCGTCGCGGGGTGAGCGGCAGCCGGGCGGGCTGGCCGGTGGCTGGATTGACGATGAACGCGACCCCGTTCGAGCTGGTCTCCCCGACCGAGGTCAGCAGGCGGAGACCGGCCGAGGACAGCGACGGGGCGGGCTCGTTGGCGGTCGCGGTGGCCGCGAGCACGACCGCGTCGGTGGTGCCGGCCTCGGAGACCCCCACTACGCAGCCGGCCAGGCTCAGCAGGGTGGCCGTGGCGGCGAGGACGAGGAGGGCAGCCCGGGCTCCACGGGGATTCGGCGAGGCGGCAGCTTTCGGGGCGGATGCGGCGGCCTTCGGCGGGGACGCAGTGGGTCCGGGTGGGCACGCGCCCGGAGTGTGTTCGTGGCGGAGACCTGACCGGGTACGCTCAGTGATCTTCATGAGATGCCCACTTTGCAAGTCAGTGCTGCAATCCTGATTTTGGGATTCCCAGTAGCCTGGGATCCTAAACGGGCATATCCGAGGACTCACGAGGAAGTGTGCGCCAACATGTCCCTGACTTTCGGCTACGAAGCCTGGGCGCCGTCTGCGCCCAGGCGCCTCCAATCCTCGCTTCACCTGCTAAAACGACCGAACTGGCGGGTAGGGCTGCGCATGTGGATCAAGAGGGGGTACGGTTGCGCTGTGGGATTCCCACTACGCAAGCCTGAGGACCGGGTGACCCCTGGCCCGGGCTTTGGCGCGCCTCGGACCCGCCATGACCGTGAGGGCGGGCGCTAACGATGGAGCGAGTTAGTGGCACCCTGGGCCCCCGGCGGCGCATCGCCACGACACTGAAGCGCCTGCGCGAAGAGTCGAACCAGAACCTGGCCGACGTGGCCAGGGAACTGATGATCTCCACGTCCAAGCTGTCCCGCCTGGAGAACGCCCAGGGCAAACCCCGGCCCCGGGATATCCGTGACCTGATCCGCCACTACGGGATCGAAGACACCCAGGAAGCGGCGCGGCTGAAGCGATGGGTGACAAGTGCCCAGACTCCGGGCTGGTGGACAGACTTTGACGACGACGTCCTCGAGCAACTCGATGCGCATCTCGCTTACGAGGCCGATGCGACGGTAGCCCGGGTCTACACCCTGCCGTTCCTCCCGGCGCTCCTGCAGACCGACGAGTACGCCGAGGCCGTCTACCGGGACATGGAACAACGGTCCGCGGACAAGATCCCCCAGCTGATGGAGATCCGGAAGACCCGCCGCGAGGCACTGGTCAGCCGGGAGGGACTGGGCCCCTTGCGGCTCGAGGCCGTGACCCACGAGTCCACGCTGCACCAGATGGTCGGATCACCGGAAATCCTCCGGGACCAGCTTGACGCGCTCCTGGACCGGCTGGATCCACCCGGTGGGCAGCGGCCGGAAAACATCCGCCTGTACGTGCTGCCATTCACAGCTCTGCCGGTCCGGACCATGACGTGCATGTACGCCTATTTCGAATATCTGGACCCCGAGGACCTCGAGCAGGACGTCGTCAACATCGAGACGCACGCAGGCTGGTGGAGCATCGAAGATCCCGAGCAGGTACGCCAATACCGCAACTGGCATGACGCTCTGGTGAGTACCGCCCTTAATCAGGACGACTCACTCGACCTAATCCGGTCTGTCCGCAACAGCAAATAGTCCCCAGGGTCGACGGCTCTCTTTGGTACGCCCCGGTCAAGACCGGAATCCGGAGCCGAAACAAAGTCTTTACCATTTCGTGAGCTGCAGAACTGCGACCTAGACCACAACGGGCGTAGCCTCAATTCGACAATTTCGCTGTCGGTCCTGGTCGTAGGTCCGGCCCACGCATGTGAGTGAGTATCCGCTGTGAGCGATGACTCATCACCCTCGGACCCGCCCGACTTGAGCCACGTCTGGAAGGGCCTGGCCAGCAACGGCTACGCCCTGATCCCGGACTGGGACCTCGGGGTTTCGGACGACTCCAGGGAGCAGTTCCACAAGAGGTACTTCGGCGACGATGTTCTCCGGCATGACGAGGGTGACTTTCCTCCGGACCGCAAGCGGGCCCGGGACGTCATCCACTACATTTGGTCTGATTCCGGACTTGAGCTCAGGGAATACGAGACCATCACCATTACAGACCGCGCCGACATTAAAGGGAAGCGCGAACATAAACGTGTTGAAATTCTTGAGGACCCGCAAGCCAAGCATCTGGTTGAGACACTCCTAGACCTAGTGCCCCCAGGGCGGCGTCAGCCGGAAGGAACGCTCGGGGTAAATTTCTTCCGCACCTATACCGATGTCGTGACCAAACCGCATCATGACCATGAAGAGTATATTTTTCTCTACCTGATGCACCGTGACGGCGGGGGCGCCGAGTCTTATCTGTATCGCGACTACGAGCCCTTCAAGGGGGGTCCCCCGGACGAACCGGCCCTCGACTACCGCCAGCTGAGCCCGGGCGAGTTGCTCATTTTTGAAGACAGTCTCTTCACTCACGGAGCCACACCGCTCGAACCTCTTCCGGACGGCACGGCCATGCGGGATATGATCGTCTTTACCGTCGACTATCCCGAGACCTATCTGAAGCCGAAGCAGGCCCGCTAGGGCCAGGCGCTGGCTGGGCCGCGGCCGCCTGACCCATGAGGCGGGAACCGCGGCCTGCTTTGCCGTCAGGGTCCAGGAGCGCGCGGACCAGGATCGAGCGGGGGGTCCGCGCGGTTTCTTTCTGCTCCAGGATCTCCGCTGGCCGGTCCGGCTGACGCGCGCACCACGCCCACTGCTCGCCCTGACCTGCCCAGACGCGCAGCATGATGACCGCCGCACCGGTCCTGCGCCCAGGCACCGGCCCCTGACCGGCCTCGTGGGGGCGGTCCTCCGGCGGACTTGACCGTTGATTCAGGCCCTGTGTGTCCGTAGTGTTACGGACGTGGTATGCGCTGCGGGAGCCGAACGGCGGGTGCTCGATTGGCCGTTCACCATAATGGATAACCTCCTCCAGCCCCGGCAATGGCGCCTGGAAATACCGACCCCCAGGGCGACAATTTTCTGCTGCCCAGCGGCAGTTATGACCGGCGGTCCCGGCACATCATCAAGGGACAACTGCGCATAGTGGAGAACTAATCCGATGAGCTAGTACGGCACGAGCCGACTGGGCGGATCGGCGAGAGGGTCGGGATTTGCCAGAAGCAGTGAGTTCCCAAGATATTCGTGTGGCCGTGGAATCAGGATTCGGGAGTATCCGGAAAGGCCTAGAGCGCCTGGTGCGCATACCCTCGGTCAGCGCCGAAGGGCACGACGCGGACATGGTGCGGTGTTCCGCCGACGAGACCGCCGCCTGGCTGGAGCATTCCGGTCTCCGGGGTGTCCGGCTCCTTGAGATCCCTGGCGCGCATCCCGCGGTCTTCGGTCAGACCCCGGGCCCGGCGGGCAGTCCCACCGTGCTCCTCTACGCCCACCATGACGTTCAGCCCCCGGGAGACGAGGAGTTGTGGGACTCGCTTCCGTTCGACCCCACGGAACGCGACGGGCGCCTCTTCGGCCGGGGGACAGCCGACGACAAGGCAGGAATCGCCGCGCACGCCGCAGCCCTGCAGGCCTGGGCAGGGCTGCGCGGAGGGCCGCCCGTCAACGTCTCGGTCTTTATCGAAGGCGAAGAGGAAATCGCCTCTCAGAATCTCGGCAGGTTCCTTGGCGAGTACAGGGACCTGCTGGCCGCGGACGCCATTGTCCTGGCCGACTGCTCCAACTGGCGGATCGGTGAACCAACGCTGACCACCTCCCTGCGCGGAATCCTCGATTTCGTTGTCGAGGTTCGCACGCTGGATCACGCCGTGCACAGCGGTGCCTTTGGCGGCCCCGTTCCGGACGCCCTCCTGGCCCTCTGCCGATTGATAGCGTCGCTGCACGACGAGGACGGCGACATGACCGTTGACGGGCTGAAGTCTGGCCCCCCGTATGGCATTGAGGCGCAGGAAAGTACGGTACGCCAGGTCGCGGGCGTGCGGCCAGGCGTTTCCCTGGTGGGCAGCGGATCCCTCGCGCACCGCCTCTGGGGTCGCCCAGCGGTCGCCGTGCTGGGCATTGACGCCCCGCCGATCACGGATGTCGCGCACAAACTGCTTCCGGTCGCCCGCGCGTACGTCAGCATCCGACTGGCTCCCGGTGACGAGACCCAGCAGGCCAAGGCCGCCGTAGAGGAGCACCTTCGTACCCGAGCGCCCTGGGGCGCCGAGGTCGAGATCAGCTTCCCCAAGACGGGCGAACCCCACCTCATCAACGTCTCGGGCTCCGCGTTCGAGGCCTTCCGCCGCTCATGCGTCGACACGTGGGGCCGCACTCCGGTGGAATCGGGTAGCGGCGGCTCGCTGCCGCTCGTCGCCGAGCTAGCCAGCGCGTTCCCGCAGGCGGAACTGCTGCTCACCGGGGTGTCCGACCCGGACAGCCGCCCGCACTGCGAGAACGAGAGCGTCCATCTCGATGACCTCAGGAACTGCTGCCTGAACGAGGCCATCCTTCTCGGCCACCTCGCGGGCATCCTCTGACCCGGCTCGCAGGTCCGTGGCACTATCGTGCCCCGGGCGGCGTTACCGGTCTGCGCACATGTCGGTGCCTTGGCTCACACTCGTGTGCAGCGGTGCGGGTCAGCCCTAGGTGCGGCGGACAGGGGAACGGGGTACGTGGAGAACTGGCAGGCGTTTGAGCCGAGCGCGGGCGGTTCCGGCGAGCCATCCGGGGCGTCGATCGCACCGCCTCCCGGCGAGCCATCCGGGGCGTCCATCGCACTGCCTCCGACTGGATCAGAGGAACGCGCGCGGACTCTCAGCCTGATCGACTTCCTGGCCGATTATGACGCCCGCCGCAACCCCCCGGTCTACGACCTCAAGCGGTACGGCCTGTTCCTGCTCCGGGACACCGACGTGCCTGACGCGCCCGGAGTACGGCTCACACCGGGCGAGAACGCCTGGCTGTCCGTGGACTTCCTGGATCTCCCGCCCCGGCCGGAGGTTCCGGAGAACCTGGCCGCACTCCTCGGCGACACCAGTGCGCTCAGCCCCGGCGTGCGGCCCGAGGTCCCCGGAACGTCCGGTGGGCTGCTGCCTGATGAATCCGGCGCCGCACCAGATCCGGGGCTCATCGCCGAGGCCGAGCGGTGGATCGCCGGCGTGTGGGAGCCGTTCGCCGCCCGGTGGGCCGAGGTGACGGCCGCAAAGACGCTGCACCGGGACCTGTTCCGGCAGCGCGAGCGGCTCGCCATGGACCGCGAGTCCGTGGAACTCGTGTGGGGCTTCGGGCGCCTCCGCTGGAAGCACGATGGCGAACTGATTGATCATCCGCTGCTCTGCATCCCGGTGGAGGTTGAGCAGGATGACGATTCGCAGCGGATCCAGGTGCGTCCCGCTGGCGCGCCGGAGGTTGAGGCGCGGTGCCTGGCCGGCCTGACGCTGGCGGACCGGACCCGGTTCATGAGCATCCGTCAGTCGGTCAACGACGAGGGTGCGGACCTGTGGGACGCGCCGCTGCTCCAGGGCCTGCTGCGGCCCCTGATCCGCGCCATCGACCACGAAGGCACGCTGGCGGGGCAGGCGCCGCCACCCCCGGAAACGGGGGCGGCGGTGGCGGACGGCAGCTGGGTGCTCTTCATGCGCCGGAAACTGCCGGACTACCTGGGCT
>JAOPYP010000199.1 GCA_025964635.1 Actinomycetes bacterium
TCGCTCTTACTTAGAGCAATATCATAACTACATCTAGTCATTGGGCCGGCCCAAGGACTTATGCCAGGACAGCGTCACACCCCAGAATGGGGATACCCCGTAACCTTGTGTTTACCTGATCTTTCTGTTCAGGACACAATCTGCTGGGGAGCAGTTTGCTCGGGTGGGGGACATGGCACGGGAGATAATACGTTTGGCAGCGGACTCTGCGTCGACTGCCCAGGGAAATCCGACTGATGCGCATCCGAGGCCGGACACCGTCAAGCAGGCTGCGCATGACTTGCGCCAGCCGATTGCCGCGGTGCTCGCACTGGCTTCTGCCGCACTCGCGGACGAACCGGCGCCGGAAAGAGTCCAGCGCCGCCTGGAACAAATCGTCGCCGAGGCACATTGGCTTTCCGAAATCGTTCACGACATGCTGGCCGAGCCAGGTGTCCCACCGGACGCGGCAGCAGTCGATATCGTGATGCTGGTACGGGATACGGTGAGATCAGAGCAGCTGATCTGTGCACCGCAGATCATTCTGGAGCAGCCGGCTCAGACGCGGCGATATTCAATGGTGGCCAGGACGCGACTCCGGCGGGCGCTCGCCAATGTGCTGGCCAACGCGACACGCGCTGTGGGCCCGGACGGTCACGTGAAGCTGACCGAGCGAGCTGATGGCAATACCGAGGTTATCGAGGTCGTGGACGACGGCCCAGGATTCGGTTCCATAGCCGCCGGACACGGAACCGGCATCGGGCTGCAGATTACCGAGCGCATGCTCGCGGAATTCGGTGGCCGGATGGAGATTGAGCGGCACTCTGGCCAGACCCTGGTCCGGCTATTGCTGCCAACCCTGGCAGATGGTCGTGCGGCGGGTGGCGCCAAATGAGGATCGTGCTCGGTGATGGCCACCGACTGTTCATCGATGCACTGGCCGAGGCACTCGCCCAGGACGGAGTGACGGTGGCGGCACTGGCCACCTCTCCGCAAGAGGTGCTGGCGGCGGTGGCCCGGCACCGGCCTGACATATGCCTGATGGCAATCCGTTTTCATACGTGCGGTAACTTCGGGGTGCTGGGACTAATTCGCGGACGATACCCCCAGGTCAAGGTGGTCTTGCTGGCGGATACTGCCGACCCTGCGGCCGCGTCAGATGCGATCAGCAACGGTGCGGCCGGCCTTATCAGGAAGGACCAGCATCTCACCGAGATCATTCGTACCCTGACCGACGTGCGGGCCGGTGAGCGGACTCTTGACACTTACCTGCCGCATCCAGGTCCCCGGGATTTCCGGTCACCCGCGCCCAGTGACAGCGAGTGGCTCCTGCAGTTGCTCACTTTGCGTGAACAAGAGGTGCTGATGCTGATCATGGAAGGGCAGTCCACCCAGCAGATCGCCCGGTCGCTCGCTATCTCGCTAAGCACGGCACGAACCCACATTCAGAGCGTTCTCGTCAAGCTCGGAGCACACTCCCGATTGGAGGCGACAAGCATGGTAGCCCGCTCCTGCCTGCTTGGAATTTCTGGTGCGTATACGCTTGGCCCGCCGGCTAGGCAAGCAGCCGCCAGTGGGTGAGCGCTATCCTGATGCCGCGCCCCATCGTCCTGGAATCACTGAGACTCCCCGAGTCTCCAGTCAGGCAACTCCTCGTGGTCGACGACTATGTCTCTTTCGCGGAGGCTCTCGCGTGCCGGCTAGACATCGAACCAGGGCTGACCGCATCCGCGGTAACTACAATTGAACAGACCCGATTGGCTCTCAGCGACCGCCGATTCGACGCCGTTCTGCTCGATATCGACCTTGACGGCATTGACGGCATTGAATTCGCGGACGAGGCGCTGTCTGCCAACCCAGATATGCGGATCGTGATTGTTACAGCGGGCCGGGACGAGAGCCGGATCATTGAGGCTGTCCAGATCGGCGTGTCGGGATGGGTGCTCAAGGACGAGCCAATTGAGCACCTGCTGTCCGTGGTCTGGGGCGCGTTGCGCGGAGAAACCTGGATACCACCCAGGCTCCTGACCTACGTGCTCGCGGAACTGAAATCCACACAATCTGAGCGCGCCGAACTTGCGGCCCTGCTCGAAACGTTGAGCCCACGCGAAAAAGAGGTCCTCGGTTGTCTGGCTGCGGGCATGAGTGCGGATGCGATCGCAGTTCAGCTATTCTTGTCACGCAATACCATTCGGACCCACATCCACAACATGCTGAGAAAACTCCACGTTCACTCTGCGCTGGCGGCGGCGGCGTTGGCCCGGCGCGCCGGCCTGTCGTATCCGGATCCCGCCCACCCCGGATCAGCGGGGCGTGCCGAGCGTGGCATCTGAAATCGCCAGGAGCTCCTGCCAGCGGCTCACGGCCTGACTCCGCTCGGACACCCCGAAGCGCTGGTAGATGCTGCAGATATGGTTCTTCACCGTCTTCTCTGTGATCACCAGACGGGCTGCTATCTGCCGGTTGGACAAGCCGTCGGCGATGAGCCCCATGATCTCGCGTTCACGCGGCCGAAGGTCCATCGGGCTAGACACAGCGCGGCCGGGGTCGGTCCGGAGCGAGCCTGCCGCATCGGCCGGGGCATGACGGGCCGAGATCGGCCATCGCCGGGCTGTGTCCATGACGACCTGGATCAGCTCACCCTGTTCGAGTTCGTCGCGCATCAGGCAGCCGCTGGCTCCGGCCGCGGCCGCCTCCATCACCAGATGGGCATCGTCCCCGGAGGCGAGCATGACGACCTGGGTTAGCTGGCTAAGGTGCGGGATGGTCGCCGGGCCGTCGGGCAGGGGCATCCGGATGTCGAGCAGCAGCACGTCCGGGTGATGCCTGCGCACCAGGGCGACAGCATCCTCCCCGTTATCCGCCTCGGCGGCGATCTTGATGCCCGCTGCGTGCTCGAGCGCTGCGCGGAGCCCCAGGCGGAACACAGGATTACTGTCGGCAACGATCGCCCGCACCGGGGACGCCACCGGTGCGGCGTGGGAGAGTTGCCTAGCCGGAGCCGGGGCAGGCATCTCGACCTGGACGTGGGTTCCCCGGCCGGGCCGGGATTCGACGATCAGCCTGCCGCCGAGCCGCCGGGCGCGCTCGTTCATCCCGACGAGGCCACAGCAGCCCACCGCCTGCAGCTTGGCCAGGTCGGCCGGGAGGCGATGTCCGGTGCCGTCGTCTTCGACGGCCAGCACCAACCGCTGGCCCGCCTTGCGCAGCAAGACGCGTACCCGGGAGGCACGGGCATGCTGTTCCACGTTGCGCAGAGCCTCGCGGAGGATGGCCATGATGTCACAGCGGACATCTGCCGGCACCGTTCCTCCGGGTGCCAGCTCAAGGCTGACATGGATGCCAGTAAGGATGCCCCAGCCCGTCGCGACGCTCCGCACGTCGTCGCCGAGCGCTTCCTCCCGCAGGTCATTCATGACGCACCGGGCGTCGGAGACTGCCCGACGCGCCAGCCGGGCAAGTTCAGTCAATTGCTGGTCGAGCGCCTGCCGGTCAGGGCCCTTCGGAGCCGTCACCAGGGAGTCAGCGACCATGGAGAGACCAAGCAGGCTCTTGCTGACGGTGTCGTCCATCTCCCGGGCTATGCGGGCCCGCTCGGCCGCGACCGCCGCGCGTACATGGTGCGAGTCACCGAGAACGGGTGAGGGCTCGCCGCCCCTCTCGCTGGTTCGCTGCGGCGCCGCCG
>JAOPYP010000233.1 GCA_025964635.1 Actinomycetes bacterium
ACCACGGTCGGGGCGCTGGTCGCCGGCCTGCTCGGGCTGGATTTTGTCGATGCTGACACGGTCATCGAGGAGGCGGCGGGTAAGCCGGTCAGCGACATCTTCGTCCAGGATGGCGAGGACGCGTTCCGTGCGCTCGAGCGCGCGGCCGCAGCCCGGCTGATCGGCAGCCACTCCGGCGTGCTCGCGCTCGGCGGCGGCGCCATCCTGGACCCTGGCACCCGCGACCTGCTGGCCGGGCGCCGGGTCGTCTACCTGGAGACCGGGTTCGTGTCGGCGGTGCACCGGACCGGGCTCGACACCCCGCGGCCGCTGCTCTTCGTTAACCCGCGGGCCAGGATGAAGACACTCCTTGAGGAACGCCTCCCGGTCTACGCCGCGCTGGCCTGGCTCACCGTCCCCACCGATGACCGTGAGCCGAAGGAGATCGCCGAGGAGGTCGCCGCGCGGCTCGCGACCGGTGGCGGGAACGGCCGCAGCCCGGCCCCGCCGTCGTGAGCGCGACCCGGATCCCGGTCGGCGGCGAGCACCCCTACGAGGTCGTCGTCGGCACCGGCGTCCTCGGCGAACTGCCCTCCCTCGTCGGGAAGCACGCGACGTCGGTGATGGTCATCGCGCCCGAGGGCCTGGATGAGATCGCGTGGCCGGTCGGCCGGGCGCTCAGGGACGCCGGGTACGAGGTGCATAGCGCGCAGGTCCCGGCGGGCGAAGCCGCGAAGGACATCAGTGTCGCCGCCGAACTGTGGTCGAAGCTGGCCGCCAGCCGGATCACCCGCAGCGACGCCATCGTCGGCGTGGGCGGCGGAGCGGCCACGGACCTGGCCGGCTTCGTGGCCGCCACCTGGCTTCGCGGGGTACGGGTCGTGCTGGTGCCGACCACGCTGCTCGCGATGACCGACGCCGCCGTGGGCGGCAAGACCGCGGTGGATATCCCGGAGGGGAAGAACCTGGTCGGCGCGTTCCATCCGCCTGCCGGGGTCCTCGCCGACCTGACCGTGCTGGAATCGCTGCCCCGCGCCGAGTACGTGAGCGGCCTGGCCGAGGTGATCAAGGCCGGGTTCATCGCCGACCCGGTGATCCTCGAGCTGATCGAGGCCGACCCGGCGGAGGCCGTCATCCCGCACGGGCGGCAGGCCCGGGAGCTGGTCGAGCGGGCCGTGCGGATGAAGGCGGACGTCGTGTCCGGGGACCTGCGCGAGGCCGGTCGCCGGGCGATCCTCAACTACGGCCACACGCTCGGCCACGCGATCGAGCGCGTCGAGGGCTACCGGATCCGCCACGGTGAGGCGGTCGCCATCGGCATGGTGTTCGCCGCCGAGGTCGCCCGGCTCGAGGGCCGCCTGGACGCCGGGACCGTGGCCCGGCACCGGCGGGTGCTCAAATCCGTGGGGCTGCCCACGGTCTACCGTGCGGACGTGTGGCCCGACCTGCGTGCAGCCATGACAGTGGACAAGAAGGCCCGCGGCGCCCGGCTGAGGCTGGTCGTCCTGGACGGGCTCGCCCGGCCCGGCACGCTGGACGCGCCATCCGAGGACCTGCTGCGCCGGGCCTACCAGGAGGTGTGCGAACGGTGAAGCAGGTACTCGTGCTCAACGGGCCCAACCTCGCCCAGCTGGGGTCGCGGGAGCCGGACGTGTACGGCACCCAGACGTTCGACGACCTGGTGGAGACCTGCCGGCTCACCGGGCGCACGCTCGACCTGCACGTCGAGGTCCGGCAGACCGACGACGAGGCGGAGATGATCGCCTGGGTGCAGGAGGCGGCCGCGGCCCGGATGCCCGTGGTCCTCAACCCCGCCGCGTTCACGCACTACTCCTACGCGCTGCGGGACGCGCTCGCCATGCGCACCGCGCCGCTGGTGGAGGTGCACATGACCAACCCTGCCCGGCGCGAGGAGTTCCGGCACACCTCCGTGGTGGCCGGCGTGGCGGACGGGACGGTGGCCGGCTTCGGCCTGATGTCCTATCAGCTCGCCCTCCAGGCCATCGCCGAGCTGGCCGCGGTCAGGGAGGCCGCCGGGCAGGACACGGTGTCCGCGGAAGCGGTCCCGGACGCCGGCTGACGGTTGACCCCGCGCGAGTGGCCGCTACTCTCAACATCACCTGAGCCGAACGGTATCCGGCTTGGCTGCCTCGCGAAAGGCCGGAGCATGCGCATCGGGATGCATCTCAACTACGCCGGCGGTTTCACCGAGACGGTGACCGAGCTCGCCGACTACGAGAAGGCCGGGCTGGACATCGTGTTCGTGCCCGAGGCCTACAGCTACGACGCGGTGAGCCAGCTGGGCTTCATCGCGGCCAAGACCGAGCGGCTCGAGATCGGCTCAGGGATCTTCCAGCTGTACTCCCGGACGCCCGCGCTCACCGCGATGACCGCGGCCGGGCTGGACTACGTGTCCGGCGGCCGGTTCACCCTGGGGCTGGGGGCGTCCGGGCCGCAGGTGATCGAGGGGTGGCATGGGGTGCCCTACGACGCCCCGATCGGCCGGACCCGGGAAGTGATCGAGATCTGCCGCACGGTGTGGCGCCGTGAGCGGCTGGAGTACGCGGGCAAGCACTACACCATCCCGCTGCCACCCGAGCAGGGGACCGGGCTCGGCAAGCCGCTCAAGCTGATCAACCATCCGGTCCGGGAACGGATCCCGATCATGATCGCCGCGCTGGGCCCGAAGAACGTCGCGCTGGCGGCCGAGCTGGCCGAGGGCTGGCAGCCGATCTTCTTCTACCCGGAGGAGGCGGCCACCGCCTGGGCTGAGCCGCTCGCCGCCGGGCGGGCCCGCCGTGACCCGTCGCTCGGGCCGCTGGACGTGGTGGCGGCCGCCCCGCTGGCCATCGGCCCGGACGTCTCCGGCTACCTGGACCTGGCCCGGCCGATGTTCGCGCTGTACATCGGCGGGATGGGCCCGCACCGGGACAAGGGCCACAACTTCTACTACGAGCTCGCCGTGCGCTTCGGATTCGGGGACGCGGCCGCGCGGATCCAGGACGAGTATCTGGCGGGCCGCAAGGCGGAGGCCGCCGCCCTGGTGCCTGCCGAGCTGCTCGAGGGCACCTCGCTGATCGGGCCGGAAGGCCTGGTCGCGGACCGGCTGGCGGCCATGAAGGAGGCCGGGGTGACCACGCTCAACGTCACCCCGCTGGCC
>JAOPYP010000733.1 GCA_025964635.1 Actinomycetes bacterium
CGCGCCGCGGTCCTGGCGCCGGCCCTCGCGCCGGCCCTGGCGCCGGCGGGCGGGATCTCCGGCTGGCGGGCCGGCCTCGACGTCGACGCCCACGGCTCGGGCTGCCTCGAGGTCAGCTGGCGCGCGGCGGTGCCGGGGTGACCGCAGCGGCCATCGACGTGGCGGCCGTGGACGACCACCCGATCATCCTGGACTCCATCGCGGGCTGGGTCAGCGGGCCGGACAGCGGCATCCGCGTCGTCGCCACCGCCGCGACCGTGGACGGCCTCCTGGCCGGGCCCGGCCGGCACGCCCACGTGGTCCTGCTCGACCTCGACCTGGGCGACGGCACCACCGCGGAGCGAAACGTGGCCGCGCTCCGGGCGGCCGGCCTCGCGGTCCTGGTCCTCGCCGCCTCGGACAACCCCATCTCGGTCCGGCACGCGATCCGGGCCGGCGCGCTCGGCTATGTACTTAAGAGCGAAGAGACTTCCGAGGTACGGGCGGCCATTAAGACGGTGGCCGCAGGAAAGGATTGGATCTCGCCCCGTCTCGCCTACATCTTCGCCACCGACGACGCCCCTGACCGGCCAGTACTAAGTGCGCAGGAAACGCGGGCGCTTCAGCTTTACGCCACCGGGATGGCGATGAAGTCCGTGGCCCGGAGAATGTGCATTAGTGAAGAGACGGCCAAGCAGTACGTCGGCCGCGTCCGGGAGAAGTACGCTAGAGCGGGACGGGCGGCACCCACCAAATTGGACCTGTACTATCGAGCCGTCGAGGACGGGCATCTCCCCCCTCACCCCTAACCGCGGACCCCCCCTCCCGGTGACAGGGGTAACAGGAGATACCCGTCCTCGACCTTTGTTACGAGACATGATCTTAAGCCGCTCGTCAACAGGCGTCATGACCCCTCTTGGGGGGTCAGCCCGCTTTTTGCGGGTCAGCCCGCGGGCCGGGGTCAGCCCAGCGCGCCGTCGATGAGCCGCAGGACGCAGCGGTCGAAGATCTCGTCCGCGTCCCGGGGCGGCGGGGGCGGCCCGGCCAGCGCCGCGGCCAGCTGGGGATACCGTCCGCTGGCCGCGGCCGACACCAGGCTGGCCACCTGCACGGCGGCCTGCTCCTCCTCGGTCACCCCGGTGCGGGCCCGTTCCTCGGCCAGCGCCGCCTGCACCCCGCCGTAGGAGATCGCGAACCCGTTGACCATCCCGAGGACCTCCATCTTGGCCCCGGTGTCCAGCCCAGAGCCGCTCAGCAGGCCCAGGAAGTACTCAACGTAACGCAGCACGCACGGCCCGAATGCGGGGGGCCGCTGCAGGACCCGGGGCAGCCACGGGTGGCGCCGGGTGATGTCCCGCCCCTGGCGGGCCAGGTCCAGGATCGCGGCCCGGGGCTCCGGCCCGCCCGCCGGGGGCGAGCCCGGATAGTGGTACTCGCCGCTCACCCGGTCGATCATCAGCTGGACCAGGTGCTCCTTGGACGGCACGTAGTTGTACAGCGACATCGTGCCCATGCCCAGGCCGGCGGCGACCCGCCGCATCGTGACCGCGTCGATGCCCTCGGCGTCGGCCACGTTTACCGCCGCGGCGGCGATCGCGGCCCGGCTGTGCCTGGGCCGCGGCCCGCGGCCGCCGTACTCGGGCACCTCCCAGATCGACACCGGAACCGGGGCCCTCGCCGGGTTCGCGCCTGACGTGGTCATCAACGTCTCACCTCCGCCCCGCAGCTTATCTACGTGCACTGTACGGAGTATTGTGCGAAGCGAAACAACGTACGACGTACGTAGCCCGCTGGCGGCGGAGCCAGGCCAGCAGAGTCGAACGAGCGAAGGAGCAACGATGACCGAGCCATCCCGGGGCGCCCCCCTGCCCCGGCACGTCCGGCTGTGGACGCGGCTGTCCCGGCGGGACCTGCGCGACCTGCCCCCGCCGGAATGCGCGGTCCGGGTCGACCCGGGCCTGGCGGTGCCCGCGGCCGACGGCGTGCCGCTGATCACCGACCACTACATTCCCCAGGTCGCCCGGCCCCGGCCCACGGTCCTGGTCCGCACCCCGTACGGCCGGAGCTTCCCCTGGGACCACCTGTTCGGCGGCCTGATCGGGGAGCAGGGATTTCACGTCGTGATCCAGAGCTGCCGTGGCACCGGCGGGTCCGGCGGCACGTACGAGCCGTTCCGCCACGAAGCCGCCGACGGCCAGGCCACCGTGGCCTGGCTGCGCCAGCAGCCCTGGTTCACCGGGGCGCTGGCCACGATCGGCCCGAGCTACCTCAGCTCCGTCCAGTGGGCGCTGGCCGCCGACCCGCCGCCCGAACTGCGGGCGATGGTGACGCAGGCCGGCGTGTCCGATCCTTACGCGCTGGTCTATCCCGGCGGCGCCTTCGCCCTGGAGAACGTGCTCGTGGCCACCGCCGCGACGCTGGGCTTCGAGCACGGGATGGCCGCGGTGATCAGGACGGGGCTGCGGGTGCAGCGGCACATGCGCCGGGTCGCCCGCCGGCTCCCGCTGATCGACGCCTATCCGGCGGCGCTGGGCACCCGGGCCGCCTGGGTCGACCAGTGGCTGGCCAGCCCGGACCGGGGCGACCCGTACTGGGCTTCGCTCGAGATCGGGGAGGACCGCCCGGTGCCGCCCGTCCCGGCCAGTCTGCTCACCGGCTGGCAGGACGCATGCCTGGACCAGGTCCTGGAGCGGTACGGCCAGCTCCGGGCCCGCGGCACCCCGGCGCGCCTCGTCGTGGGCCCGTGGACGCACGCGTCGGCGTTCAATAAGGCCCTCCCGGTCGTCCTGGGCGAGGCGCTCGGCTGGCTGCGGGCTTACACCGGTGACGGTGAAAGCCCCGGGTTGCCAAACCCGGACCTCCGCACCGAGGACCACCCGGTGCGGGTGTACGTCGGCGGCGCCGGCGAATGGCGCGACCTGGCGGACTGGCCGCCGCCGGGGCTGGTCCGCCAGCCCTGGTACCCCGGCGCCGGGGGCAGCCTGAGCCCGGCGCCGCCCGCGCAGCCCGGGGTCTCCTCCTTCCGCTACGACCCGGCCGACCCGACGCCGTCGGTGGGCGGCCAGCTGCTCACCGGCAAGGCCGGGCCCGCGGACAACCGGGCCCTGGAGGCCCGCCCCGACGTCCTGGTGTTCACCAGTGCCCCACTCACCGGGGCCCTCGACGTGGCCGGCCCGGTCAGCGCGCGGGTCCGGGTCCGCGCCTCGGGTGGCCACTTCGACGTCTTCGCCCGGCTGTGTGACGTGGACCCGCGGGGGCGTTCACGCAACGTCTGCGACGGCATCGTCAGGCACCGCCCGGGGGCAGCCGGCGGCGGGGAGGAGCCAGCGGCCATCACGGT
>JAOPYP010000735.1 GCA_025964635.1 Actinomycetes bacterium
GGCGCCGCGGGGGTGGCGCGGCGGGCGGCCCGGACGGCCAGCACCGCGACCGTCGCCAGCAGCGCGAACAGCCCCGCGAACACCATCCCCTGCGCGCTGAGCGGGCCCGCGCCGGCCAGCCAGTGACTGCCCAGCGGCGCGGCGAGCAGGGTGTGGGTGAGCAGCGTATTCGGCGCGCCGCCCACCGAGTGGTCCAGGAACAGGCGGTACATCACGCTGAAGAACGGCAGCTGGAGCAGCAGCGGCAGGCAGCCGGCGAACATGCCGGAGCCCTCGGCCCGGTACAGCGCGCCCAGTTCCTCCTGGAGGCGCTGCGGGTCGCTTGCGTGGCGCCGCTGCAGCTCGGCGATCTTGCGCTGCACCCGGGCCCGGGCTCCCTCGCCGCGGACCGAGCCGCGGACCGCGAAGTAGCTCAGCGGCAGCAGGAGCAGCCGGACCAGCATGGTGAACGCGATGATCGCCGCCGCGGTGGCCACGCCGCCGGGCAGCGGGGCCAGGATCACGGCGATCCAGCAGACGAGGTGATACGCGAGATCGACAGGAACGCCAAAGACAGTGTTGGCAAGAAACATGGACATGACGGAGCACCCTCCAGCGGGTCGCGGAACCGGATGACAGCTGGAGACGGCCGCCTATGAAGGGCTCAGGCCAGGGGTCGATGAGGCTCGGAATAAGCCGATGATCAGGCGGCCGCCGGGGCCCCCGTGGGTGCCCGGGGCCGGGCCCGGCCCGCCGCGTCCGGGTCCCGTTGCGGGAGGAACCCGGCGCGCCAGGACTTCTCGCGCAGGGCGGCCGCCCGCCGTCCCTGCGGGATCGCGGTGACCGCGGCGGCGACCCGCCCACTGTGGGCCAGGAGCGCGAACAGCATGCCGGTCAGGGTGATCGCGGCCAGTACCAGCAGCCCGGACGGGGCCAGCCCCGGCAGCGCCAGCCCGGCCATCGGCAACCCGCGCAGCGGGAGCCCGGGCATCTGGAGCCCGGGCAGGGCGCTGGTCAGGGCCGCGATCACAGCTGCTGCCTCCCGCGGAAGGTCCGGTCAGGACCGGGAAACGACCGATCGCGTTCAGCGTACGCCCGCGGGCGGCACGACCGGCGGCCCCGCCGGGGGGACAACGGGCAGCCCCGCCGGGGCACCGTGCTCGATGAGCTGGCTCACCGCGCCGGTGTCGAGGTGCCCGGCGACCAGGTCCGCCAGCGTGTCCAGCCGCGCCTGCCGGGCCGCCGCGAAGCTGGTGTCCGGCGCGACCGTGAAGTCCCGCCCGGCGAGCGCGGCGACCTCGGTCAGGAAGGCCCGCCGGAACTCGTCGCTCTCCAGCGTCCCGTGCCAGGTAGTGCCCCACACGGCCACGGTCCGGCAGCCGCCGGGGAACGGCTCCGCGCGCCCCTCGGCGACCTCGGCCACGCCGTGGTGGATCTCGTACCCGCGGACCTCCGCGCCGTAGCCGGTGCCGCTCGGCCGGGCCAGCACCTTGTCCGCGCCGAACGTCACCCGCACTGGCAGCAGCCCCAGCCCGGCTACCACGCCCGCGCCGGACTCGACCGGGTCGTCGATCTCGCTGGCGAGCATCTGGTAACCGCCGCAGATGCCCAGCACGGGCCGTCCGCGCCGGGCCCGTTCGGTGACCGCCGCCGCGAGCCCCCGCTCCCGCAGCCACCCCAGGTCGGCCACGGTGGCCCGGGTCCCGGGCAGCACCACGAGGTCGGCGTCGGCTAGCTCGGCCGGGCTCGTGGCAAAGCGCACCAGCACCCCCGGCTCCGCGGCCAGCGCGTCCACGTCGGTGAAGTTGCTGATCCGCGGCGTGCGGATGACGCTGACCCGGAGAATTTCTTTCCCCAACGGAACCGCTGACCCGGCTCCCGACACCGGGCCGGCGACGTCAAGGGCCAGCGAATCTTCCATGTCGAAGCCCAGTCCCCCGCGCCAGGGCAGGACTCCGAGCACGGGCCGGCCGGTCAGGCCGGTGAGCATCCCGAGCCCCGGGGCGAGCAGCCCGGGGTCACCGCGGAACTTGTTGATGATGAAGCCGCTGACCAGGGCCTGGTCAGCCGGGGCCAGCAACGCGACAGTCCCGTACAGGGCCGCGAACACGCCGCCCCGGTCGATGTCGCCGACCACGACGACCGGCAGCCTGGCCGCCCGGGCCAGCCCCATGTTGGCGATGTCGGTGTCCCGGAGATTGATTTCCGCCGGGCTCCCCGCGCCCTCGCAGATGACGACGTCGTACTCGGAACGCAGGTCTTCGAGGCTGTCCAGGGCGATCTTGAGCAGGTCGTGGGAGTGCGTGCGGTACTCCGCGGCGCTGACCTCGTCGCGGGGCTGGCCGCGCACGATGACGTGGGTGCGGGTGTCGCTGCCCGGCTTGAGCAGCACGGGGTTCATCCGCGCGTCCGGCTCGATGCCCGCCGCTGCGGCCTGCATGGCCTGGGCCCGCCCGATCTCAGCGCCGTCCGGGGTGACGAAGGAGTTGAGGGACATGTTCTGGGCCTTGAACGGCGCGACCCGCACCCCCTGCCGGGCCAGCCAGCGGCACAACCCGGCGGTGAGCACGCTCTTCCCGGCGTCCGAGGTGGTCCCGGCGACGAGCAGCGCGCCCTTCACCGGCAGATCCGGGTGATGGTCTGGAGAGCGCGAATCCTTCTGGCGGCGGTCACCCCACGACCTTAGGCACCATGGACGCAGCCCGCCAACCTGCGCGCGCTGACCCGTCCCCGGCCCCTAAGCTGGGGTTCACAAGCTCTCAAGCCGACCTCGCGGAGTCACCACCCCGGCTCCGCTCTGTGTCCGACACGTGACCTTGACCATGCACAATAAGGTGTCTGGCGCCTGTAGCTCAGTTGGATAGAGCGGCTGCCTTCTAAGCAGCGGGTCGCGGGTTCGAATCCTGCCAGGCGCACCAGCCGAAACTCCAGATTCCAAGATCATAAACTTGCCATCTGTAGCTACGGTCTGTAGCAACGGCTCAGTTCTGGCCCTGGTCGAGCAGCCCATGTAGCCGGGTCAGTGCATCGCGGCGGGCTTCCTCGTCGGTGTTGGTATAGATCTCCAGGGTGGTGCTGATTCGGGTGTGCCCCAAGATGGTCTGCGCATCGCGGGCTGGCACCTTCAGGTCCTTGAGCATCGAGCCCACGGTGTGGCGCAGGTGGTGCACCTTGATCAGCCGGATCTTGTGGTGACCCTGAACCGCTGCACTGTCGAAATGCCGGTGCGGTCGAACTGCGAGGGTGGCTAGGGTGCGGGGATGAGGGTGCCCGACCGTTGCCTGGCGGACCTGCGGGAGCGGGGTTACCTGCTCTTCGAGGGTTTCCTCGAGGCTGACGAGCTGGCCGCGGCCCAGGAAGCT
>JAOPYP010000318.1 GCA_025964635.1 Actinomycetes bacterium
CTGCTGAACAAGTACGTCGGCGAGACCGAGCGGCACATCAGGCTGGTGTTCCAGCGGGCCCGCGAGAAGGCCAGCGAGGGCATGCCGGTCATCGTGTTCTTCGACGAGATGGACTCGATCTTCCGGACCCGCGGCTCGGGCGTCTCCAGCGACGTGGAGAACACCATCGTGCCCCAGCTGCTCAGCGAGATCGACGGCGTGGAAGGCCTGGAGAACGTCATCGTGATCGGGGCCTCCAACCGGGAGGACATGATCGACCCGGCCATCCTGCGGCCCGGCCGGCTTGACGTGAAGATCAAGATCGAGCGCCCCGACGCCGAGGCGGCGAAGGACATCTTCTCCAAGTACGTGCTGACCGTGCTGCCGCTGCACCCGGACGACCTGGCCGAGCACGGGGCGTCCCGGGAGGCCACGGTGGACGCCATGATCCAGCGGGTCGTGGAACGCATGTACAGCGAGACCGAGGAGAACCGGTTCCTGGAGGTCACCTACGCGAACGGGGACAAGGAGGTCCTGTACTTCAAGGACTTCAACTCCGGCGCGATGATCGAGAACATCGTGGCGCGGGCCAAGAAGATGGCCATCAAGGAGTTCCTCGACACGGGCCAGAAGGGCATGCGCGTCGCCCACCTGCTGACCGCCTGCGTGGACGAGTTCAGCGAGAATGAGGATCTGCCGAACACCACCAACCCGGACGACTGGGCCCGCATCTCCGGCAAGAAGGGCGAGCGGATCGTGTACATCAGGACCCTGGTTTCCGGGAAGCAGGGCACCGAGGCCGGGCGCTCCATCGACACCGTGGCCAATACCGGGCAGTACCTCTGACCTGGCCAGGCGTAGCGGCGTGTTCCCCGGCTGGCCGGCCCGTCACCGATATGGTGCCGGGCGCGTGCAGCGGGTCACCCGTCCCGTGCCCGGCCGGCCGGCACTAGGCTGCCTGATATGAGCGTGCGGCGGGTGATGGGCACCGAGACCGAGTTCGGCATCTCGGTCCCCGGTCAGCCTGGGGCTAATGCCATGGTCACTTCGTCCCAGGTCGTCAACGCCTACCAGGCGGCCACCTCGGCCCGCGCCCGCCGGGCCCGGTGGGACTTCGAGGAAGAGAACCCGCTGCGGGACGCGCGCGGGTTCGACCTGGCCCGGGAGTCCGCGGACGCCACCCAGCTGACCGACGAGGATCTCGGCCTCGCCAACGTGATACTGACCAACGGGGCCCGGCTGTACGTGGATCACGCGCACCCGGAGTACTCCGCGCCGGAGTGCACCAACCCGCTCTCGGCGGTCATCTGGGACAAGGCGGGGGAGCGGGTCATGGCGGAGGCGGCCGCCAAGGCCGCCACCGTGCCCGGCAGCGCACCCATCCAGCTCTACAAGAACAACACCGACAACAAGGGCGCCTCCTACGGCTGCCACGAGAACTACCTGATGCGCCGGGCGACGCCGTTCGCGGACATCGTCCGCCATCTCACCCCGTTCTTCGTGTCCAGGCAGGTGGTGTGCGGGGCCGGGCGGGTCGGCCTGGGCGCGGACGGCCGCGAGGACGGCTTCCAGATCAGCCAGCGCGCGGACTTCTTCGAAGTCGAGGTGGGCCTGGAAACCACGCTGAAGCGGCCCATCATCAACACCCGGGACGAACCGCACGCGGACCCGGAAAAATACCGCCGGCTGCACGTGATCATCGGCGACGCGAACATGAGCGAGGTCAGCACCTACCTCAAGCTCGGCACCACCGCGCTGGTGCTGGCCATGATCGAGGACAAGTTCCTCGGCGGTGACCTGTCGGTCGAGTCACCGGTGGCCGAGCTCCGGGCCATCTCGCACGACCCCACCTGCCGGCATCAGGTCACCTTGCGTGATGGCCGGAAGATGACCGGGGTCCAGCTGCAGATGGAGTACCTCGAACTGGCCCGCAAGTACACCGAAGACAAGTTCGGCTCCGACGTCGATGACATGACCTCAGACGTGCTGGACCGCTGGGAATCCCTGCTCACCAGGCTGGCTGAGGACCCGATGCAGGCGTCCCGTGAGCTGGACTGGGTCGCCAAGCTGGAGCTGCTCGAGGGCTACCGGACCCGGGAAGGGCTGGCCTGGGGGCACCCCAAGCTTCAGCTGGTGGACCTGCAGTATTCCGATGTCCGGCCCAACCGGGGGCTGTACAACCGGCTCGCCGCGCGGGGCCGGATGGTCCAGCTCGTGCCGGAGGAGGACGTGATCCGGGCCGTCGAGTCCCCGCCGGAAGATACCCGGGCCTACTTCCGCGGCCGGTGCCTGCAGCAGTACCCGGAGTCGGTCGCGGCCGCCTCCTGGGATTCGGTGATCTTCGACATCCCGGGCCGCGAGTCGCTGCAGCGGGTGCCGACCCTGGAACCGCTCCGCGGGACCAAAGCCCACGTGGGCGGCCTGCTCGACCGGTGCCGGACCGCCGCCGAGCTGGTGGCCGCGCTCACCGGCAAGGACTGACCGCCCGCCGGACCCCGCCGCAGGGCGCCGCCCCCTAGGACCGGCCCGCCAGGCCGTGGACGGGGGCCCGGGCCATGGGGCATAGTGAGCCGCCTGATCCCGATGCCCGATTTCAGGGTTGGACAGGCCATCGGCAGGCGAGGATACGGTTAAGCCGAGGACGACCCTGTAGCACGGAGGTTTCGGCATGGCGACAAAGGACACTGGCGGTCAGCGGCAGACCTCGAAGCGCACCGAGGAGACCGAGGAGGCGGAGCCGCAGGCCTCGGGCGACGTCAAGGAGCGCCAGGAGAAGCTGGCCGACGACGTAGACGCGATCCTCGACGAGATCGACGAGGTGCTCGAGGAGAACGCCGAGGAGTTCGTCCGGTCTTACGTGCAGAAGGGCGGCCAGTGACGGCTGCCCCCCACGGGGCGCACCCAGGCACCGGCCCGGCCGGGTTCGCCCTGGGCTGACAAGCCTCATGCGCGGCCGGTGCCTGGCCGCAGTAGGGTCAAAGTCAGGTAAGCAGGCACGGACTAACCGGGAGGACTAGGCGTGGGTTCTGGCTTCTTTGCCGGAAAGTTCATTGCGGCGTGCATGGACGCTGGCACATCGTCGTTTGCCGACCTGGTCGCCGCGTGCGCACCAGAGCTGCTCCCGGGCGCGGGGGCCGCGGAGGCCGCCCGGCTGGGCGGGGCCGCCTCCGGCGCTGGCGGAGAGGGGGCAGCGCCGCCCCTGCGGCACGGGACCACGATTGTGGCCGCCCGGTTCGCCGACGGCGTGGTCATGGCCGGAGACCGGCGATCGACCGCGGGCAACATGATCGCGCAGCGGGACATCGAGAAGGTGTTCCGCAGCGACGACTTCTCTGCCGTCGGTATCGCGGGCGTGGCCGGGATCGGGATCGAGCTGGTCCGGCTGTTCCAGCTCGAACTGGAGCACTACGAGAAGCTCGAGGGCCGGACGCTGTCCCTCGAGGGCAAGGCGAACCGGCTGGCCGCGTTCGTCCGCGGCAACATGGGTGCGGCCATGCAGGGGCTGGTGGTCGTCCCGCTGTTCGCCGGCTACGACGAGGACGCCGGCCGGGGCCGGATCTTCAGCTACGACGTGGCCGGCGGGCGGTACGAGGAGCGTCCCTACAGCGCCATCGGGTCGGGGTCGATATTCGCCAAGGGATCGCTGAAGAAGCTCTACACCGAGGACATGTCCGACCGGGCCGTGGTCATGGCCCTGATGCAGGCCCTGTACGACGCGGCCGACGACGACTCGGCGACCGGCGGCCCGGATCTGGCCCGGCAGATTTACCCCGTGGTGGCGATGATCACCGCCGACGGGTACCGCCGCCTGTCGGACGCGGAGGCCGGCGAGTACGCCCGGGCCGTCGTGGAAGAGCGGCTGAGGGAACCCTCGGGCCCGGTCGCCGCCCTGAACCCGCCGCCCGGCTAGGCGGGGAGCCGCGTTCCCGCCTGACCAGCCGCCATTCCAGGTAACGCCGTTACGAGTAGGGGTAAAGCTGCGGTGAGTATGCCGTTCTACGTCTCGCCTGAACAGGCGATGAAGGACAAGGCGGATTACGCCCGGAAGGGCATCGCCCGTGGCCGCAGCGGGGTGGTGATCCAGTACGACGGCGGCATCCTGTTCGTGGCGCCGAACCCGTCCAGCGCCCTGCACAAGATCAGCGAGATCTACGACCGCATCGCGTTCGCCGCGGTCGGCCGCTACAACGAGTTCGAGAACCTGCGCAAGGCCGGGGTCAGGTACGCGGACTACACCGGGTACCAGTACGACCGCAGCGACGTCACCGCCCGCGGCCTGGCCAACTGGTACGCGCAGATCCTCGGCCAGTTCTTCACCGAGAGCAACAAGCCTTTCGAGGTCGAACTCGTGGTCGCCGAGGTCGGCGAGTCGCCGGCCGAGGACCAGATCTACCGGATCACGTTCGACGGCTCGGTGGCCGAGGAGCATGGCTTCGTGGCCATGGGCGGCCAGGCCGACGAGGTGGCGGCCGTGCTCAAGGACCACTACGAGGACGGCCTGCCGCTGGTCCGGGCGCTGGGCGCCGCCATCGCGGGCCTGGCGGGCCAGGGAGGCCAGGCCAACGGCAACAGCAGCGGCAGCGGCAACGGCGGCAGCACCGAGCTGGGCGCCAGCCAGCTGGAAGTGGGCATCCTGGCCCGGGACCGGGCGCACCGGACGTTCCGGCGGCTGACCGGGGCGCGCCTGGAGGTGCTGCTGGCCGAGGCGGCCGGCGGGGACACAGCGGCCCCAGCCACGCCGGAGGCGGACGAGCCGCAGCCCGGCGAGCCGGCCAGCCCCGACGACGGCGTGACCCCCTAGGGCCCGGGTCCGGCCCGTTGGCGGGACCCGGGGCGGGCCTGAGTCCCTCCGCACCGGCCCTCCGCACCGGCCTCTCACGGCTGGGTGTCACCTCGATCACAGGTACCCGCCCTTGACAGCCACACCGGACATCCGTTGAATCGTGCTGGGCATCGTGCTAACGATTGCAGGCCGCCGACGTGAGGAGACGTTACTGGCTACTCCTCCCGCGCGGGAGCGCCTGCCCCCGGGCCGGAACGCCGGGGACGCGGACGCGGCGGCTAGCGTCCGGGCCCCGGATCCCCTGTAATGTCGTGGATGTGCGCAGCAAGACCTTGGAGGACGAGTGACCGGCACCATGGCGGACCTGGCGGCCACGACGGGAATCGAGGTGCCCACCGGGCTGCTGATCGGCGGGCAGTGGACCAAGGGCCGTGACGGCGGGCTGATCGGCGTGACCGACCCGGCCACCGAGGAGACCATCGCGGAAGTGGCCGACGCCACGGCCGAGGACACGCTCGACGCGGTCAGCGCCGCCTCGGCCGCGCTGCCGGGGTGGGCCGCGACCGCGCCGCGCGAGCGGGCCGAGTGCCTGCGCCGCGCCTGGTCCCTGATGATCGCCAAGTCCGACGCGCTGGCCCGGCTCATGGTCCTGGAGAACGGCAAGGCGCTGCCGGACGCGCGCAGTGAGGTCACCTACGCGGCCGAGTTCTTCCGGTGGTACGCCGAGGAGGCGGTCCGGGTGGAGGGCTCCGTGCTCACCGCCCCCTCCGGTGCCAACCGCATCCTCGTCACCCGGCAGCCGGTGGGCGTCAGCGTGCTGATCACCCCGTGGAACTTCCCGGCCGCGATGGCCACCCGGAAGATCGGGCCCGCGCTGGCCGCGGGCTGCACGGTCGTGCTCAAGCCCGCCAAGGAGACGCCGCTGACCGCACTCGCGGTGGCGGAGATCCTGCAGCAGGCGGGCGTGCCGGACGGCGTGGTCAACGTGGTGACCACCTCTTCGGCCAGCCGGTTCAGCGAAGCCGTGCTGGCCGACCCCCGGGTCCGCAAGCTGTCCTTCACCGGGTCCACCGAGGTCGGCCGGATCCTGCTGAAGGCCGCGGCCACCAACGTGATCAACTGCTCCATGGAACTGGGCGGCAACGCGCCCTTCCTGATCTTCGAGGACGCCGACATCAGCGCGGCGCTGGACGGCGCGTTCCTGGCCAAGATGCGCAACGGCGGGGAGGCGTGCACCGCCGCCAACCGGTTCTACGTGCACGAGGCGGTCGCGGACGAGTTCACCGCGGCGTTCGCGGCCCGGCTTGAGGCGCTGAAGGTCGGCCCGGGCCTGGACGAGGGCACCGAGCTGGGCCCGCTGGTCAACGAGGACACCCGGTCCAAGGTGGCCAGCCTGGTGGACGAGGCCACCAGCGCGGGCAGCCGCGTGGTCACCGGCGGCTCCGTCCCCGACCGCCGCGGCTACTTCTACGCGCCCACCGTGCTGGACAACGTCCCGCCCGGCGCGGGCATCCTCGGCGAGGAGATCTTCGGCCCGGTCGCCCCGATCGTCCGGTTCAGCTCCGAGTCCGACGCTGTCTCCTGGGCCAACAACACCGAATACGGCCTGGTCTCCTACGTCTACACCCGGGACCTGCGCCGCTCGCTCCGGGTGGCCGAGGCCCTGGAGGCCGGGATGATCGGCATCAACCGTGGCGTGGTCTCCGACCCGGCGGCCCCGTTCGGCGGGGTCAAGCAGTCCGGGATCGGCCGTGAGGGGGGTCACGACGGGTTGCTCGAGTTCACCGAGACCAAGTACATCGCCGTCGACTGGTGACGCGGCGCGTGGAGAGCGGGACCACCGCCCTGACACGCTCGCAGAGCCACCCCACCTGGCGCGGGCGCACACGGCCGTGCCGTAGGGTCTGGTGAGCGACCATGGACAGACGAATCTTCGGGCTTGAGAACGAATACGGGGTCACCTGCACCTTCCGTGGCAGCCGGCGGCTGTCCCCGGACGAGGTAGCCAGGTACCTCTTCCGCCGCGTGGTTTCCTGGGGCCGGAGCAGCAACGTGTTCCTGCGCAACGGGGCGCGGCTCTACCTCGACGTGGGCAGCCACCCCGAGTACGCCACCCCCGAGTGCGACAACATCCTCGACCTGGTGGTGCACGACAAGGCGGGCGAGCGGATCCTCGAGGGCCTGCTGGTGGACGCGGACCGGCGGCTGCGCGAGGAAGGCATCGCCGGCGACATCTACCTGTTCAAGAACAACACCGACTCGGCGGGCAACTCCTACGGCTGCCACGAGAACTACCTCGTCGGCCGGCACGGCGAGTTCGGCCGGCTGGCCGACATCCTGATCCCGTTCCTGGTCACCCGGCAGGTGATCTGCGGCGCGGGCAAGGTGCTGCAGACCCCGCGCGGCGCGGTGTACTGCGTCAGCCAGCGCGCCGAGCACATCTGGGAGGGTGTGTCCTCGGCCACCACCCGGTCCCGGCCGATCATCAACACCCGGGACGAGCCGCACGCGGACGCGGAACGGTTCCGGCGGCTGCACGTGATCGTCGGGGACTCGAACATGAGCGAGACGACGATGCTGCTCAAGGTCGGCGCGACCGACCTGGTGCTGCGCATGGTCGAGGCGGGAACGGTGATGCGGGACCTCACCCTGGAGAACCCGATCCGGGCCATCCGGGACGTGAGCCACGACATGACCGGCCGCCGCAAGGTCCGGCTGGCCAACGGCCGGGAGGCCAGCGCGCTGGACATCCAGCGTGAGTACCTGGCCAAGGCCAAGGACTTCACCGACCGGCGCGGGGCCGACGCGATCACCCAGCGGGTGCTGGACCTGTGGGAGCGCACCCTGCACGCGGTGGACACCGGCAACTTCGGCCTGGTGGACCGGGAGATCGACTGGATCACCAAGTACCAGCTGATCGAGCGGTACCGCGGCAAGCACGACCTGCCGCTGTCCTCGCCCCGGGTGGCGCAGCTCGACCTGGCCTACCACGACGTGCACCGCGGCCGCGGCCTCTACTACCTGCTGCAGCGGCGCGGGGCGGTGGCCCGCACCGCGCGGGACATCGACATCTTCGAGGCCAAGTCGGTCCCGCCGCAGACCACCCGGGCCCGGCTGCGCGGTGAGTTCATCCGCCGCGCCCAGGAGCGGCGCCGCGACTTCACCGTGGACTGGGTCCACCTCAAGCTCAACGACCAGGCCCAGCGCACCGTCCTGTGCAAGGACCCGTTCCGGGCCGTGGATGAGCGGGTGGAGAAGCTCATCGCGGGGATGTAGCTGAGCGGCCCATCGGTAAGCGCGAGGAAACTCATCGCCGGTATGCAGCCTCCCGCCCGCCGCGGGCGGCCCCGGGCCGGCCGTGGCCCGCTTATTTTCCGCAACGGACCTTCACCTGGTCCATGCCTCAGCCTGCTAGCTGTGAATTTGCTGAAAATCACGCGGAGCACCTTTTCCGGCCATGTCCTGCGCCGAAGGCCGTTCTGCGTTCTGGCTGCCTGCCCGTTCCTAGCGGATTGGTCCAGATACCGTAATGGTCTGGCCGCGGAACCTGCGCACTGTGGTTCGTTGATGCCGGTAGGCTGGCGTCGCTTCAACGTCGGAGATGACAAGGTTCCCTTTCTATGCGACGCATTGCCGCCCTGCTGTCCGTTCCCCTGCTGGCCGTCCTGGCCCTGGCCGGATGCGGTTCGTCCACGTCCTCATCCAGCCCCACCGTCTCGGTGAGCGGGACGTTCGGCAACGATCCGACCGTCAAGATTCCGACTCAGACCGCCGGGAAATCGCTGGTGACCAAGACGCTGGTCCAGGGCACCGGCCCGGCGCTGACGAAGACCGACGCCTTCGTCGGGAACTACGCCGTCTACATCTGGAGCGGCAAGACAAACAAGCTTGCCGAGAGCACGTTCAAGACCAAGAGCCCGGCGCTTTTCAGCGGACAGCTGCTGCCCGGGCTCCAGACCGCGTTGCAGGGCAAGAAGATGGGCAGCCGGGTGCTGGCCGTCATCCCGCCCGCCCAGGGCTACGGCAAGTCCGGTAACTCCCAGGCCGGGGTGACCGCGAAGGACACGCTGGTGTTCGTGGTGGACATGATCAAGGAGTTCCCGGACACCGCGTCCGCCTCGGGCAGCAAGGTGTCCAGCGGTGGCGGCTCGCTGCCCAGCGTCACGGCCAAGTCGGGCGCAGCGCCGACCATCACGATCCCGAAGTCCGCCAAGGCGCCGTCGACGCTGGTGACCAAGACCCTGATCAAGGGGACCGGCCCGGCAGTGGCCAAGGGGCAGACCGTGATCACCCAGTACGTGGGCGAGATCTGGCGGACCGGCAAGGTATTCGACTCGTCGTGGTCGAGGGGCGCGCCGTTCGGGTTCACGATCGGCGCCACGCCGAGCCAGGTCATCACGGGCTGGGACAAGAGCCTCATCGGGAAGACCGTGGGCAGCCGGGTCATGCTGGTCGTCCCGCCGGCCGACGGTTACGGGAAGACCGGCAGTTCGCAGGCCGGGATCAAGGGCACGGACACGCTGGTGTTCGTGGTGGACATCCTCGGCGCGGTCTGACCTCTCCGGGGCGGGCGGGCCGCGCGGCCCGCCCGCTCCCGGCT
This sequence comes from Actinomycetes bacterium, assembly GCA_025964635.1. Taxonomy (GTDB): domain Bacteria; phylum Actinomycetota; class Actinomycetes; order Streptosporangiales; family Streptosporangiaceae; genus RYN-230. The sequence continues at coordinate 9,363 of JAOPYP010000318.1, forward strand.
GAGCCGTGTCCCGTGAATCGTGGCCGTCGTGCAGCAGGCTGAAGATCTGCGGGACAGGCCTTACTCCCCGGAGCCGGAGAAGCGGTCGACCACATCGCTCAGCACGAGGCTGGCGCCGATGCCCAGCAGCCAGCTGTCCTTAGCGAGCGGGATGCCCTGCTGAGTGGGGCGCAGGCTGCCCTCCTGGCGCATGCCGGGGATCTTGATGTAAAGGCCGAGCAGGCCGCCTGAGAACCCGGTCAGGAGCAGGCCCGCCACCCCGGACGGGACCACCGGCAGCAGCAGGGCGGTCCCGACCGCCACCTCGCCCGCGCCGAGCAGCTTGGCGAAGTCCTGCGGCTTCATCGAGCCCAGGAACGGATATGCTCCCGTCGCCATCTGGTGCAACCCGGCGGCGGTCTGCTCGTCGGCCGAGAGTTTGCTCAGGCCGGAATTCAGGATGAAGGCTCCCGCGCTGACGCGGGCCGGCATATCGCGGATGAAGGACGCGAGTCGCATGCAGGCTCCTCTACTGGTCCGGGTACCGGATTCGCCCGGCGCCTCGCTCCTTATTGTCCCGCCGTCTCCGGCCCGGGCCGCCTGGGGGTGCTCTGGCCAGTGCCTATTCTGGTCCCGGCCGGGCCAGCAGCGCGGCCGCGTGCCGCCCGGCCGCCGCCGCGGCCAGGAAGTACGCCAGATCTTCTGTGAGGCCGCGGCCCATGGTGGACAGCGGCACCGGGCAGCCGCGCAGTACCTCGGCCAGGCCGTCGGTGCTCACGCTGACCAGCGTGTGCCGGCCGGCCAGCGCGGCGGCCTGCGCCGCCACCCGGGCGCCGAACGCCCCGGGCAGCCCGGGCACGACCACGTCAGCCCGGGCCAGCGCGACCCGGCCGTACGAGGTCAGGCTGTGGTGAGACACCCCGTGGTGACGTTCCCGCGGATCAGCCTCGCTGATCCGCAGCGAGGCGACCGGGCGGCCGCCGAGCACGGCGGCCGCGTTCACCGCCTCGCCGCAGGCGACCCCGGAGAAGCCCCACCGGGTCCCGGTGCCCAGATTGCCTGGCCCCTGGGCCACCACGGCGACGTCGGCGCCGAGCACGTGCCGGGCGGCCAGCAGCCCGGTGTGCAGCGTGACCGCCTCGAGGTCACCCCCGAAGGACTGGCCTACGGTCACCGTCCCGCGCAGCCAGCCTGCCTCGCGCAGCCCGGCGCAGCTGCGGGAGAACCACGCGGGCAGCGCGCCGCCGTCGAGCATCACGTACACCGCCACGGGCGGGGTACCGGCCGGTCCCGCGGCGCGCAGCGCCGCCAGCACGGCCGGCAGCGCCGAATGCAGGTCGGCGACGACCACCGGCATCCCGCCGAGGTCGTCGGCCTCTCGCAGCACGTCGTGGTGCGGTGAGGCCTGCTCGTCGACGCCGAGCACGGTGGCCTGCAGCGGCGTGTAACGCGCCTTGACCAGGTGCCCGGGGCCGGCCGGGTCGGGAGGGAGCCGGTCGGGCACCGCCACCACCAGCGCGTAGCCGCCGGTGCCCAGGCCGAGCGCGAGCGCGCTGGTGTTCAGCAGCAGCCGGTCACCCGGCTCGGGACGGCCGGTCAGCTCCGGGTAGGCGAGCGCCCGGATGGTGCCCTCGCTGGTGGTTACGTCCAGTTCGACCGCGCCACGCCATTCCCGGCGGACCGCCAAAACCACGCCACTGCGCCACCTGATCACTCCCGCAGGGTAGCGTCAGGTACCGGCCGGGCCCATGATGACGGGGCGGGGTGGATCCGGCCACGGCGGGCCGGACGCCGCGGCCGGCCAGCGGCGGGCTCCGCGCGTGCGGGGCTCGGCTAGTTTGGGCTCCGTAGCGTGCGCCCCGTGGCGAGAGCCCCGTGGTGAAAGCCCCGTGGTGAAAAGCTGGGAGCGGCGAGGAACAGGAATGTCACGACGGAAGACCGAGCGCCTGCTGGGCCTGGTGGTCTGCCTGCTGTCCAGCCCCCGGTACCTGACGGCGGTGCAGATCCGCGAGGCCGTGCCCGGCTACCCGGAGTCCTTCGAGGCGTTCAAGCGGATGTTCGAGCGGGACAAGGAAGAGCTCCGGGAGCTGGGCATCCCGCTGGAGACGGGTTTCAATTCGGCGGGCGATGACGAGGCGGGCTACCGCATCCCGCGGCAGGCCTACGTGCTGCCGGAGATCCGGCTGGAGCCGGACGAGGCCGCGGTGCTGTCCCTGGCCGCCCGGGTATGGCGGCAGGCCGAGCTGGCCGGGGCGGCCGCGGGCGCCCTGCTCAAGCTCCGTGCGGCCGGGGTGGAGGCCGAGGAGACGACCCAGCCTGGCATCGAGCCGCGGCTGCTGGCCGGCGAGGCGGCGTTCGGCCCGCTGTGGGAGGGCGTACGGGACCGGCGGCCGGTCACGTTCGCCTACCGGGCGGCGGGCCGCAGCGAAGCCCAGCAGCGTCACCTCCAGCCGTGGGGGGTGGTGAACCGGCACGGCCGCTGGTACGTGGCCGGATACGACACCGACCGGGACGCGGTCCGGGTGTTCCGGCTCAGCCGCATCGACGGCGACGTCCGGTTCAGCGGCCCCGCGGGATCGGTGATCGTGCCCGAGGGCACCGACGTCCGCGAGACCGTCCGCGAGTGGGACACCCACCCGCCGGCGCAGCGGACCGCAGTCCTGCGGGTGCGGCCGGGAGCCGGGCACGGTATCCGCCGGCACGCCACCCCGCTCCTGGACAGCGCGGGCCTGGACACCGCGGGCCTGGACAGCACGGACACGGCCGGCCCGGACGGCTCAGGCCTGGCGCCAGGCAGCACCGGCGGATGGGACATGATCAGCGTCCCGTTCTCCGACGTGGGCTGGTTCGCCGAGCACCTCGCCTCGTTCGGCACGGACGTGGTCGCGCTCGAGCCCGCCGACCTCCGCGAGGCCGTCATTACCCAGCTGAAGGGAGCGCTGGCGTGACCACCCCCGGCAAGCCCCTGCCGCGCGGCGGCGCGGGAACCAGCACGACCCGGCTGCAGCGGCTGCTGGCCCTGGTGCCCTACGTGGTCAGCCGGAAGGTGGTCGGGCTGGCCGACACCGCCGCGGCGTTCGGGGTCAGCGAGCGCGAACTGGTGGACGACCTCAACCTGCTGTGGTGCGTGGAACTCCGCTCGCCCGACCCGTACTGCCCGATCGACCTGTCCTACGAGGGTGGCGAGATCGTCGTCAGCCAGGCGGAGTCGATGGACCGGCCGCTGCGCCTGGCCGTGGACGAGGCCAGCGCGCTGCTCGTGGCCCTGCGGATGCTGGCCGAGATCGGCCAGGTCGCCTCGATGCCCGGCCTGGACGAGGGGCAGGCGCTGAACCGCACCATCGCCAAGCTCGAGGCGGCCGCCGGTGAGGCCGCCACGCCGAGCACGCAGGTGGCCATCCAGGTGGACAAGATTGCCCAGCAGGCGGTCCTGGACCAGCTCCGGGACGCGCTGGCCCGGCGCCACCGGGTGCATATGTCGTATTACGTCCCGGGCCGGGACGAGGCCACCGAGCGTGACGTGGACCCGATGCGCCTGCTGATCGTGGAGGGCCGCACCTACCTGGAGGGCTGGTGCCGCCGGGCGGACGCGGTCCGGCTGTTCCGCCTGGACCGGGTGCTGAGCCTGGACGTGCTGGACGTGGCGGCCGAGGTGCCCGCCGGCGCGGAGCCGAAGGACGTGGACCAGGGACTGTTCAGCCCGTCCGCGGAAGATCTCAACGTGGTCATCGAGCTGACCCCGCTCGGCCGCTGGGTGGCCGAGTATTATCCGTGCGACAGCATCGAGGAACTCGGCGACGGGCGGCTGCGCGTGACGCTGCGCACCCCGGACCCGGGCTGGGTGCGGCGGCTGGCCCTGCGGCTGGGGGAAAACGGCCGGATCGTGGCCCCTGCCAGCCTCGCGGCCCAGGTCAGGGAGGATGCGTCGGCCGCGCTGGCGCAGTACGCTTAGCCGGAAGGACTGGCACAAAGCGGGCCAGTAGCCCGGAGAGGGACAGTGCGTGCTCGCGGCTAGCCCGATCGTTACCGGGCCGCCAGCCACGCCTTTGCCTCAGCGCGTGATGAACATATCGAGTGTAGGCTCTGCCCATAGTGACCCAGGCGCGGGGACGTGCGGTCCCCCGGTGAAGAGGCGGAAATGATTGGCGACCTGTTCGACAGTCCGTGGAAGATCCTCATCGTCGCCGTGGTGCTGATTGTGCTCTTCGGCTCGAAGAAGCTGCCCGACGCGGCGCGGTCCCTCGGCAAGTCGATGCGCATCCTGAAGACCGAGGTGCAGGACCTGCACCACGACGAGAAGGCCGAGACGGAGAAGCCCGCGCCGGCCATCACGGCGCAGCCGACCCAGCAGCACGTCGACCAGCTTCAGCAGCAGATCCAGGACCTTCAGGCCAAGACGTCGGCGGCGGAGGCGGCCAAGGTCAGCGGCGCCCCGATCACCGAGACGCAGCACACCCAGGCCGGCTGAGCCCGGCTGTGCGTTCGTAACCCGAGATGGCAAAGCTGGGTGACACCGTCAAGGGGGCGCGTGTCCTGAGTGCACGCGTCCGGGCGGCGGAAGCGGCGGATCCGGACGGCCGGATGTCGCTGATCGAGCACATCCGCGAGCTGCGGAACCGGGTCGTCAAGGTTGCGCTCGCCCTGGTGGTCGGTACCGGCATCGGGCTGGTTCCCGCGGTGTACAACCGGGTGTGGCACTTCATCGAGCACCCGTTCTGCTCGGCCAAGATCAACGGGGCCACGGGCTGCCACCGCATCGGCGACCAGCTGGTCCTGTCGGGTGTCCTGGACCCGTTCATGCTGCACCTGGAGGTCGCGTTCTTCTTCGGGCTGGTCCTGACCAGCCCGATCTGGCTGTACCAGCTGTGGGCGTTCGTCGCGCCCGGGCTGTACCGGCGCGAGAAGCGCTGGACCTACGCCTTCGTGGGGACCGCAGCCCCGCTGTTCCTGGCCGGCGCCGGGATCGCCTACTTCGCGATGAGCCGCGGCCTGGCCTACCTCCTGGGCCTGACGCCGCAGGGTGTCCTCAACCTGCCCCCGGTCTCCACATACCTCGGCTACTTCTTCGGCATGCTGCTCGGCTTCGGGCTGGCCTTCGAGTTGCCGCTGCTGGTGCTGATGCTCAACGTCGCGGGCGTGCTCACCCATCAGTGGTTCCGTAAATGGCGCCGGCTCGTCATCTTCGGCGTGTTCGTGTTCGCCGGTATCGCCTCACCGAGCCCGGACCCGCTCACCATGCTGCTGCTCGCGGGTCCCTGCGTGGTGCTGGTCGAGGTCGCCGAGCTCATCATCTGGATGAACGACCGGCGGCGGGCCAGCCGGGCCTCGCTGTACGAGGGCCTGGCCGACGACGAAGTGGCCCCGCTGGACGACGTGGATCCCGTCGACTCCGACCACCAGTAGCCCGGGCACCGCTGGCCGGTAACCCCGCTGGTGGGCGGGTTCACCTAGGCTGGGAGTATGTCCACGCCTGTTAGCCCGGCGCAGCGTTATGCCGCTTACCGGCAGCGGAGCGAGGACGGGGCCGAGTTCGCCGCGTTCCAGGGGCTGTACGACTTCGCGTTCGACGACTTCCAGCGCCGCGCCTGCCAGGCTCTGGCGGGCGGGCACGGCGTCCTTGTCGCGGCGCCGACCGGCTCCGGTAAGACCGTTATCGGCGAATTTGCCGTGCACCTGGCGCTGGCCGAGGGCCGCAAGTGCTTCTACACCACGCCGATCAAGGCGCTGTCCAACCAGAAATACAACGACTTCTCCCGGCGCTACGGGGCCGGCCAGGTGGGGCTGCTCACCGGGGACAACAGCATCAACGGCGAGGCGCCGGTGGTCGTGATGACCACCGAGGTGCTGCGCAACATGCTCTACGCCGGTTCGCCCACCCTGTCCGGCCTGGCCTACGTGGTGCTGGACGAGGTGCACTACCTGGCTGACCGCTTCCGAGGCGCGGTCTGGGAAGAAGTGATCATCCACCTGCCGGACTCGGTCCGGGTGGCCGCGCTGTCCGCGACGGTGAGCAACGCCGAGGAGTTCGGCGACTGGCTGGGCCAGGTCCGCGGCGGCACCACGGTGATCGTGGACGAGCACCGGCCGGTTCCACTGTGGCAGCACATGCTGGCCGGCGGGCGGCTCTACGACCTGTTCCTCGAGTCGGGTCCCGGCCCCGCGTCCCGCGGCGGCCGCGGGGGGCCGGAGGGGGCAGCCAGGGATCCTGGCCCGGATGACCAGCGCCGGGCCCAGGTGAACCCGGAACTGCTGCGGCTGGCCCGGCGGGAAGACTGGGCGGCGCGGAAGGCACCGTCCCGGCCGGCCCGGGGCGGCCACCGGCCGGTGCGCTTCCGGCCGCCGCGCCGGCCGGACGTCATCGACCGGCTGGACCGCGCGGGGCTGCTCCCGGCGATCACCTTCATCTTCAGCCGGGCGGGCTGCGAGGCCGCGGTCCGCCAGTGCCTGGACGCCGGGGTCCGGCTCACCACACCGGACGAGGCCGCCGTGATCACCGAGATCGCCGAGCGGCGGACCAGGGATATCCCCGCGGCGGATCTGCCCGTGCTCGGTTACGGCGAGTGGCTCACCGGCCTGCAGCGCGGCATCGCTGCCCACCACGCGGGGATGCTGCCCACGTTCAAGGAAGTGGTCGAGGAACTCTTCGAGGCGGGCCTGGTCCGCGCGGTCTTCGCCACCGAGACGCTGGCCCTGGGCATCAACATGCCCGCCCGCACGGTGGTCGTGGAACGGCTGGACAAGTGGAACGGCGAGACCCACGCGGACCTGACCCCGGGAGAGTACACGCAGCTCACCGGCCGGGCCGGCCGCCGGGGCATCGACGTGGAGGGACACGCCGTGGTGCTCTGGCAGCCGGGCGTGGACCCGCTGGCGGTGGCCGGGCTGGCCGGCACTCGCACCTACCCGCTCAACTCCAGCTTCCGGCCCTCCTACAACATGGCCGTGAACCTGGTCGGCCAGGCGGGCCTGGACAAGGCGGCCGCGCTGCTGGAGTCGTCGTTCGCCCAGTTCCAGGCGGACCGGGCGGTGGTCGGCATCGCGCGGCAGGCCCGCCGCAGCCGGGCCGCGCTGGCCGACCTCGGCCCGTCGTGTGATCTCGGGGACTACGCCGGGTACCACGCGCTGCGGGAGGAACTGGCCGACCGGGAGGCGGATGCGTCCCGGGAGCGCTCGGCGGACCGCTGGATCCAGGCCCGGCAGTCCCTGGAGCAGTTGCGCCGCGGAGACATCATCCTGGTCCCCGGTGGCCGCCGGGCGGGCCTGGCGGTCGTCCTGGATCCCGGCCTGACCAGCCCCGCCTCCCGGCATCAGGACCACCAGGCGGACCAGCCTGGCCCGGGCCGCCGGGGCTCAGACCGGCGGAGCGCGGATCGCGGGAGCACCGGCGGGCGCGGCGCCGGCC
>JAOPYP010000327.1 GCA_025964635.1 Actinomycetes bacterium
AGGGACCTTCTGGAGCGGATGGTCGCTGCCTGGGGCGCCAACGACGCCGACGCCTTCGCCGAGCTGTACACCGAGGAAGCCACCGTGGTGACCGCCGGCGCGCAGCAGCAGGGCAAAGACGAGATCCGCGCGTTCATGGCCGCCGGGTTCGCCGGTCCGCTGAAGGGCACGACGTCCGTGGACGAGCTGCAGCGGATCCGGTTTGTCGCGGAAGACGTGGCGATCGTGAACAGCCTCAGCGGCTTCATCCTGCCGGGCGGGAAGGCTGTGCTGCCCAGCCTCCAGCGCCAGGCCACCTGGGTACTCACCCGGGCCGGCGGCAGCTGGCTCGTCGAGTCCTACCACAACTGCGCGGCCAATATGGGCTGATCCGCCGCGGGCCGGGGCCCCGCCCGGACTCCGTTCGCGGACCGGGCCCCGCCCCGCACCACTTGCAGAACCCGGCGACCGTTCCACATGCGCTGCCGGCACCGGCACCAGGGGAAAGGAACCCAGAGATGATGCTGAAGGACAAAGTTGCAGTGGTCTATGGAGCCGGGGGCGCGATCGGTGGTGCTGTCGCACGCGCCTTTGCGGGCGAGGGGGCCAGGCTCTTTGTCACCGGGCGCCTCCGGGCACCGGTCGACGCGGTCGCTCAGGACATCATTTCCGCGGGCGGATCCGCCGAGGCGGCGACGGTCGACGCTCTCGACGAGCAGCTTGTGGACAAGCATCTGCAGTACGTGATCGATAGGGCGGGCCGCGTCGATATCTCGTTCAACGCAGTCGGCGTCCCCGACACGAAGATTCTGGGTGTGCCCCTGGCCGAGATGGACGCCGAGAAATTCTCCCTGCCGATCACGGCCTACACGACGTCATACTTCCTGACCGCGCGCACGGCCGCACGGCGCATGATCCCGAACAAGTCGGGGGTGATCATGACCGTCACCGCACTCCCCGCCCGGAAGGGCACCCCCTTGAACGGAGGCTACGGCCCGGCGCAGGCCGCCAAGGAGGCTCTCACTCGGGACCTATCCGCCGAGCTCGCACCTCAGGGCATCCGCGTGGTTGGTCTGCGACCACACGGCATGCCGGAGACCAGCACGATGAGGGAAGCCTTCGACGCCAGGCCATCGAAAATAAGCTGGGAAAAGTTCCAGGAGTACCTCGCAAGCACGACCCACCCGGGACGGGTCATGACGCTCGAGGAGGTGGCAGACATGGCGGCGTTCATGGCTTCCGACAAGGCGAGCGGGATGACGGGAACTACCGTCAACCTGACCATGGGCAGCCTGGACGACTAGCGTCCGAGAGGTGCGTAACCCGTGTCGATTAGCGAAGACTTCGAACGTCAGACCGTTCCTTTCCAGCACGAGCTACTAGCCCACTGCTACCAGATGCTCGGTTCGGTCCACGACGCCGAGGACCTCCTGCAGGAAACGCTGCTGCGGGCCTGGCGCGCCTACGACCGGTTCGATGACCGGCGCGCGTCGATGCGCACCTGGCTGTACCGGATTGCGACCAACGCCTGCCTGACGGCACTGGAAAGCCGCGGACGCCGGCCGTTGCCGTCAGGACTGGGCGGTCCGAGTGACGATCCGAAAGCGCCGATGGTGCAGCGACAGGAAGTGGCGTGGGTAGAGCCCATCCCGGACGCCCTCCTCGGAACCCGCAACGCGGACCCGGCGGCCGTCATCCTGGCCCGTGGCCAGCTGCGGCTGGCGCTGATCGCCGCGATGCAGCTTCTGCCGGCCCGGCAGCGAGCCATCCTGATCATGCGGGAGGTGCTCGAGTGGCCAGCAGCGGAAGTTGCCGCCGCGCTGGACACGACACCAGCCGCGGTCAACAGTGGCCTGCAGCGGGCCAGGGCCCGGCTGGGCGAGCTGGGGATCGGCGAGGACCAGGTGGACGAACCGGCCACGGCAGGTCAGCGGGCCCTGGTCGACCGGTACGTCACGGCGTTCGTGGACGCCGATCTGACCACCCTGGCCGGCCTGCTCACCGAGGACGTGGTGCTGGAGATGCCTCCGGTACTCAACTGGTACATGGGTCGGGAGAACTACGTCCAGTTCATGGCCCACGCCTTCGAAATGCGGGGCACGGACTGGCGGATGCTGCCGGTGGCGGCCAACGGCCAGCCCGCAGCCGCGGCCTACGTGCGGGCCGGGGCCGGCTACGAGATGCACTCACTCCAGGTGTTTTCCGTGACCGGGTCGGGCCTCGCGCGGAACGTCGTCTACGTCGACCCGGCGGTCTTCGCGGCCTTCGGCGTCCCGAGCCGATTGGCCGCCGAGCGGGCAGAAGTTCGCGACCGCTGACGTCATAGGCGGCGTTCGCGCGCATCCGTCCACGAACGCGCGGCTACCTCCGGGCGACGTGCGGATGCCTGGCTCAGGAAGTCCAGCGGCGCTGCGAGGCCGCATAGTCAGACAGGCGCCACACCATCGCGCTCTGCGGCTGGATGACATAGACAACGTCGAAATCCGGGTCAGCCGCCGGGAGATACTGCCGGTCGTCCTCGCCGGAATATTTCGCCGACAGGGCCGTGACCACGTGAGGGACCTCGGCAGGAGTTCCGAGATCCTCGGCCGTGCCCCGCACGGCCACGACATCCTCAGCGCTTTCGAGGTGCACGACCACACGCGGATCGACAGCAATGTTGCGGGCCTTGACGGTGCTGCGCTCACTGTAGAGATACAGCCTCTGGCTGATCACCACGCCCCACACCGGGGCCGCATGCGGAGCACCCGTGGCCGTTGTCGTGCACAGCCAGTAATTACGCGCCGCAGCCAGGCGCCCGGCCACCTCAGGCCAGGAAAGAGCACCGCCCCCCATGAACTCATGATCGCACGTCATCACCGCCACGGGGCATACCGAACTGGCCCCCGGCACGGGCACCTCAGGAATGCGCTGTCCTGCGGGGTCCGGCGGTCATGCCGGTGGTCGTCCGAACCTTTGCCTTGCGCTCCGCCGGGACAGCGGCCGTCATTCCTGTGGTGGGTCCTCGCCGACCAGGCCGTCGACGGCCTCGCGGAACAGGTCCGCGTGGCCCACGTGCCGCGCGTACTCGTCATGCAGGTCGACCAGCATGCGGCGCAGGTTGGGGGACTTCCCGTTGCCGAGAGTGAGTGCCGCCAGCCGGTCCAGTCCGCCGTCGGGCAGGGCCGCGTCGACCGCGGCCACCGACCGCTCCACGGCGCTGCGCCAGAGGGCGTAGAGCTCCTCGGGTGAGTCGTCGGCCGCCGTCCGCCACTCCCAGTCCGGGTCGGTTCCCGGTGGAATCGCGTCCCACGGCGGCGCTGGCGGCTGACCCGTCACCGCCAGGGCCATCATGCGTTCCTCGACCCCGGCCATGTGCTTGACCAGGCCGCCGAGCGTCATCGCGCTCGGCGGGTGCTGCCGTCGCAGCCCGGTGGCGTCGAGTCCGCCGCACTTCCACGCGAACTGCGCCCGGGAGCGCTCCAACGCGAACAGGAGCATCTCGACCTCGTCAGCGTCGAGCGACGGTTCGCGGATCGTGGTGTCCAAAGAGTTGTCCTCAGCCATGGCCGGCACGCTACGGTGCATTCCGGACGTTCTACTGCCGGATTGCCGGAGGTGGCCATCGCTGAGGCCAGTCCCACTGCTCGGGCACTCATGGCGCTCGAGCTCATCCAGGGCGCCCCGGGCATCACGGCCGGACGGCTGGCCGGCAAGCTCGGCGTCTCGGAGCGCGCGGCCCGGCGCTACGTCGGCATCCTTCGCGAGGCCGAGATCCCGATCGAGTCGGTGCGGGGGCCCTACGGCGGCTACCGAGTCGGCCGCGGCCTCCGCTTCCCGCCCCTGGTGTTCAGCGCCACCGAAGCACTGGGCCTGGTGATGGCCGTGCTGGACGGCCATCACGAGGCCGGCGACCCCACCGACCCGGTCGGCAGTGCCCTGGGCAAGATCGTGCGGGCGCTCCCCGAATCGGTGGCGGCCCAGGCCGAGGCGGTACGCCGCACCATCACACCCGCCCCCGACCGTGCCGCCGCCCGGCCCGACTCCGGGACCACGACCGCCCTCGTGAAGGCATGTTCGCAGCATCGCCGGGCACGCCTTGACTACCGCTCCGAAGCCGGGTCGGAGTGGGTCACCGAGATCGAGCCGTGGGCGGTGGTCGTACGCCACGGCCGCTGGTATCTCCTGTGCCGGGTCCCTGAGAAGGACGCCGTCCGGGCCTACCGGGTCGACCGGGTTCAGGGCGTGGCGATGCTCGACGAAACCTTCACGCCTCCGATCGACCTGGACCCGGTCGCCCTGCTCGAGGACCACCTGGCCGTCGGCTGGGAGTACGCCGCCGAGGTCGTGATCGACGCACCCGTCGAGGACGTGGCGCGATGCGTTCCGCGTTCCCTCGGCCGGCTCGAGGCGGCCGGCGCCCGGACCTCGCGGCTGACCGGGAGCACCAGCAACCCGTACTGGTACGCCGGGCAGCTGGCGGTCCTGCCCGCGCCGTTCCGGGTGGTGGGCGGTGCCGAGCTCCAGGAGACCACCCGTGTGCTCGGTGAACGGCTCCTTGCGGCGAGCGCACCTCAGCCTTGGGGCATTCCTGGCTTAGCCAGGGTTCCATCCCGGGATTGATCCGCCTGGCAGAACGTTGAACGTGAAGTACAGCACCTTTGCGACACCCCGGCGGTTGACGTAGGAGTCCGCCATCTTCCGGTACGACGGCCGGCCGTTGTGCATCAGGATGTCCTGCAGTCGCACCATGACCGAATACGTGGTCGGGTGCCAGCCGGATATCGGACCTGGCTGCGGCCAGTAGATGTCGAGCTCGCCGGCCGCCGATGCCCGGGGGCCACCCCAGTTCCGCCAGGCCAGTCGCCGGACAATTGGCGCTCCGCCCATGCCCACGTAGATGCGGTCAGGGCGCTGAACCATCCCGGACCAGCCGACTGCGTTTGGCTGCACCCGGACCGGGACGGCAGCCACGCTGGCCGGGGCCGCCGCGACCGGGTGGGCACTCGTGCCGGGCGTACCGCACGCCGCCAGCCCACCCGCGAGAACGGCGGCCGCAATGATGCCCAGGATCCCGGATGCGCTGCTCAACGGAAAATTCACCCCCCTGCCCTTCAAGGAAACGCCCTGGCGCAGCGCCACGCAAGACCCGCAAGGCCCGCCCGGCGGTCACTGGACGCCACGCCTGATGGCACCCGCGAGTCAGCAACAGAGCCAAGGCACGGGGTGGACCGCCAGAAACTTCGCATAAACGTGAAAATGGGCGTTGTATTGATTCAAGCGAACCACTGGGGCCTGCAGATGCTTCCGCCTGCGCACGATTTCCCGGCCGTAAAACGGGCCCTGCGTCGCTTGGATCAGACTCATCCGCCGCGACCTGCAGGGTTGACGGAACCGCGGTTTAATCGCGACGTCTGCACACTCAGACAGGGATCCGCGGGTGGGCCGCCCCGGCCTGGAACCAGCCGCAGGCTGCGAGGGCATGTCTTGCATTGCCGTGCACCGAGAGATGGGGGTGCCTTTGGTCGTCAGACCTGGTGTCAGGATGCATCGGAGAGAGAGGACCAAAGTCAATGCCGAGCCCGGTGGTTCACTTCGAGATCAGGTCAGCAGACCCGGACGGGACGCGGTCGTTCTTCGGAAAGCTGTTCGGGTGGACGTTCCCCGGCGGGGGGATGCCTGGTTACAGCTACGTTGACACCGGAGTCGAGGGGGCGATACCTGGCGGCATCAGCCCACTGCAGGACGGCGAGCCGCTGGTGACGTTCTTCGTTGGGGTGCAGGATGTCGCCGCTACCCTTGAGGCTGCCGTGGCCCAGGGGGGCCGGATCATCCAGCCCGCCACCTCAGTACCGGGAGTCACCTTCGGGTTGCTGGCCGACCCCCATGGGCAGGTGGTCGGATTGGCCCAGACAGGCGCCTGAAGTTTCCGGCGGCACGCCCGCGGCGGGCGAGACACTGGCGGGGGAGGGGAACGATAGTGGCAGCCTCTGCTGACCCTCTCATGCTCGCGCGGGCGGCCGCCGGAGACGACGAAGCATTCGCGGCGCTGGTGGAGCCTTATCAGCGGCCAGTGTTCCGGCACTGCTACCGCATGCTGGGCTCGGGCGCCGATGCCGAGGACGCCACCCAGGACACGCTCGAGCGGGCCTGGCGCAAGCTGGCCACCTATGACGGCTCGGGGCCGTTCGGCGCCTGGCTGCAGCGCATCGCCACCAACGTCTGCCTCGACGGGCTTCGTGCCAAGCGGACCCGCATTGGCCCGGCCAGCTACGGGCTGGCCGCCGCTCCCGGAACCATGCCCGGGGCGCCCGACCCCGAACTGGCGTGGGTCGAGCCGGTCAGTGACTCCGATCTGCACGGGACTGGCGACCCTCAAGATGAGGTAGTTCGCCGTGAGGAGATCAGCCTGGCGTTCGTGGCCGCGTTGCAGCGACTGGCGCCACGCCAGCGGGCCGCGCTGCTCCTGCACGATGTGCTGGGATTCACTCACGCAGAGGTAGCCGACGTACTCAACGTCAGCAGCACAGCGGTCAACAGCTTGCTGTCGCGGGCCCGCGGATCAGTCCGTGCCACCGCTGGCGAGCCGCAGCCGAGCATCACCGTACCCAGGGTGCAGCGCCTCCTGCAGCGCTATCTCCGGGCATGGGAACTCGCTGACATCGACGCGTTCGTCCAGCTTGTCACCGAAGACGTTCGTTTTTCCATGCCCCCGCTCACAGCGTGGTTCGAGGGCCGGGACGCCGTCGCCGCGTTCATCGAGAACGCGATATTTGCCCCTGCGCGTCCGCACGGAGTGCCTCTGCGGGCCGGCTCCTGCAACGGCCAGCCCGCATTCGCGACCTACGAGGCGGACAGCCAGGGCCACCTGGTCATCAGCGGCCTGCAGATCCTGCAACTCGGCAGCCTGCGGGGCCAGCCGCTCATCACCGCCCTCGTGTCGTACCGCGACCCCGCACTCGCGATCCGTTGCGGCCTGCCGCCCGCGCTTTCCTGATCCAGGATCGCCCGGGCGCGGGTTCGGCGCCGGGAAATCCTCGCGCCGATCCGGCCAGCTGGCTCACCAGTCTCTACAGATGAACCGGCTGGTCGTTCGGGGGTGGGAGGGTGCTGCCGTCGCGTAGCAGCACTGGCCCGACCGGGACGGAGTTGCCTGCCGGCGGCGGCGGCAAGGGTGCGGGGGTGGGCGCCGGGTCGGGCGGCGTGGGCTGGGTGATCGTGGTGCCGTACGCGGGGGGCGGTGGGCTGCTGGCCGAGGGGTCGATCAGGTCGGACAGGCTGGGGGCGTCGTCCAGGCGCGGCACGCCCAGGGGCGGGAGGCCGAGCAGGTCGAGCAGGGTCTTGCCGATGGATACGTGGGAGTTCCAGCGGGAGTCGATGCCCGCCTTGACCGGGCCGCCGAACAGGAGGAGCGGAACGCGTGGCCCATAGGCAAGCTGGACTCCATCCGGGGTGAACTCAAGGTTGGGAGTGGCGACGTGATCATCCCACCCGCCCCAGTCGTCCCAGGTCAGCATGAACACGGTACGCTCCCACAGCCCCGCCGCAGTGATGGCGTCCACCGCCTGCCACACCTTGTCCTGGCCGAGGCTCACATCAGCGACCGGGTGCTCGTCATAGGGGCTGTCGTGCCAGACCATGGCGAGCGCCGGCAGCGCGCCTGCCTTTGCGTCGGCGACGATCTGGTCGGAGCCGACGATGTCCGCTGATCCTTTGAGCTGCGTGTAGAAGCTGACCGGATAGCCGCTGCTGCCGGCGTAGACCTTCCAGGTCAGCCCGTGGTCCTGGGCGTGACCTGGGAGTGAGGGCATGTCCCATTGCGGATCGGGCTGGGTACGGGGCGGGTTGCGCAGCGTGGGCGACTGGCCGCCGACGATAAGCAGGTGATTCGGGGTCGAGTTCGTGCCGAACCCGGAGCAGTGATTTTCCAGGAACGCGCCGGTGGCCGCCAGGTAGGCATAAAACGGAAGCACCGCCGTGGTATCAAACTGGCTGTGCTGAGCCGGCGTGGCGATTCCGTTCTGCTGCGCATGCAGCCACTTGGCGTATGCCGCCCTGGTGTGGCCCTGATCATGGGCCGGCGGATTGGCCTGGACCGGCCAGCCGGTCGCGACGTTTGCCCCCCA
>JAOPYP010000358.1 GCA_025964635.1 Actinomycetes bacterium
TCTGGTTTGCGGACCTTGAATCGGGCGATGGGTTTGGTGGTCGTGCGGCCGGTCTCGGCCAGCAGCTGGTCGCCGTCGTAGATGCGGAAGGTATGGTCGGCGGACTCGACGGTCAGGGTTCGTCCAGGTATCACGCGCAGTTCTTGGCTGAGTACACGGTTGTGGTGCAGGGTGCGCTGCGGCCGGAGCAGTTCCGTCGGTTGCAGGAACTCCTCCGGATGTGGCGACTGCGGGCGGTCGCTTACTCCGGTGCGGGGTATGAGGAGCGACTGTCGGCCGCCAGTCATGGCGGGGCGGCCGGCGTCGCGCCTGCGGAGCAGGTGTTCCCGGCTGGCCTGGACGCGGGCCGGCGAGGTGAGTTGCCGGGTCGAGTCTGGCGGTGTGCGTGCCGAAAACCTCGTCCACGTCATGCGACCAGGCGATATTCGTTGATCAGCCCACTGACACGAGTCTGTCTTCGGGCGCGGCACTAACCGAGATCGACCGGCTCGGGTAGCGGTTTCAGCGGCGCTGCGCCGTTCAGGGAGCGGTGTGGCCGCTGCTGGTTATGGTGCGTCTCGTAGTCGCGCAGGATCCGCCGCAGATGGGGCTGGTTCCAGATGAGGGCGCGGTCCAACGGCATCCCCCCGATCCAGCGTTCGGTGATCGCGTTCATACGGGGCGTCGCCACGTTGCAGAGCACGGTCCGGATGCCGGCGTAGGCGAGGACCGCGTCGAACGCGGCGGTGAAGTTTGATCCGCGGGCGCGGATCATGAACTTGACCCGGTGCGTTTGCTCGCCGAGATCCATGAGAAGTTTGCGTGCCTGCTGGGCGGTCCACGCTCCGGTCGGATGCCGCGTGATTCCGAGGATGCGGATGCGCCGGGTCGCGTGTTCTATCACCGCCAGGACATAGGCCTGGGTGCCGTCGAGCAGGTCGACTGTGAAGAAATCGCACGCCAGGACCGCTTCGGCTTGTGAGCGCAGGAACTGGGACCAGGTTGGCGCGGTCCGCCGCGGCGCTGGGTCGTTCGGCGTTCTTCAGGATCTCCCACGCTGTCGACGCAGCGACCTTGACGCCCAGGCCGGCCAACTCGCCATGGATCCTGCGGTAGCCCCATTCAGGATTCTCCCTGGCAGGCCGGAGCACTAGGGCCTTGATATTCCGGCTGGTCGCTGACCGGCCGGTCCTGCCCCGCTTGGATCTGGCGGCCCAGCGGCGGTGGACGATGTCGCGGTGCCAGCGCAGGATCGTGTCCGGGGTGATCAGCAGCCGCAGCCCCTGGCGCCGTCATCTCGGCATCACGCCGAGCAGGGTTGCAAGCACAGCCCGGTCCGCCGCCGCTGCAGGACGGCAAGCTGATGGCGCAGCATCAGGATCTCCGCTGTCTTCCACGCCTCCTCACGTCGCGACAGCCGCAGCCCCGCGGCCAGTCGCGTAATCAGGAGGAACACGAACCGCAGGCACATGATCGGTGATCATCACGGCCGGAGCGCCGGGCGAGCAACTTTGCTGGCCAGAGCAGCGGACGAGATTCTCGGCACGCACAGGTCCGCGACGTGTCCCGCGGGTGGCAGCCCAGCAGCGGGAACAACGGGCAGCCTCGTGGGTCGGGGACGCCCGCCCCGGCGAGCAACCGGTCCTGCACAGTCTGTGCAACTCGCTGCCGGGTTCAGGTCCAGCACTGGGCTGAACGTTTTGTGGAGTCGTGTGCCCGATTGGCGGGGCAAGCCGGTGCTCGCGATGTGGGATGTGGGCGGCGGCGCAGTACTGCGCTGAGTGAAGGAGCGAAGCCAATGACACGGGCCGGGACCTCGCGGTCCCGGCCCGGTATCTGGCGCGCCGCTAGCTCCTATTGCCTGCTGCAGGGCACGGGTTCGAGATGATCTGGCGGAAGTTGTTGATGCGGTTGATGGTCGCTCCGTGCCCGCCGAAGGCGAGGTAGGTGGTGCTCAGCAGCGACCCGTACTGCGCGTTGCGGCCAAAGTTGCTGGTCGCACCCGGCAGCTGGTTACCGAACGCCCAGGCACAGCCACTCGCACCCCGCTCATTCTGGACGCCGTTCTGGAAGGCGCTGAAGAATGGGTAGAAGGCAGCCGGCGTGCCTTTGTCGGTGGTCGGGATCAAGGTGCAGCCGGCGCCGGTGGTCCGGTCGCACGTGTTCGTCTCGATCCTGGGCAGGTCAGCCTCGAATGCCGTGCGTGAGTAGTTGACGCGGTCGAAGATCCCGGTCCGCGGGCTGGAGAACAGGACGGGCTGCGGGTGCAGGGCCCGGTTGCCATCCGGCCATACGGGCTGGTAGGAGAGGCTGTCGAAGCCGGTGTTGGTATCCGTGCAGCCGTTGACTTGAATGCGCAGCGCCTCCGTCCCCGGGAAGCAGAAATTGTCGTCCCCGTCGGTGGGGGAAGCGGCTGTTCCGAATCCCTCCGTATTACCGGCGGGGCAGGTGATCGGGTTGCCGCTGGCGTCGACCCCGAATGGAGTGGCCGGGATGGGGTTCGGGCCGTTGCAATTCTCGAAGTGCCCGATCTCCGACGTGAAGGAAATGTTGGTCGTGTGCGCAGCCCAGATCACCCGGGTCTGCTCGGACGACGTGGAGTACATCGGGTGGAAGTTGTACGGGATGTTGACGCAGCTGCTACCGGCCGGGTCGAACTTGACCTGGCCGAACCCGTTGGCCGCGCTCGCGGTCATGGATCCTGTCTGCCCGCTCGTCTGGTCACGGATGACCGCCCGCACCCCGCCCGGTGTGTCATGGAGGGACACCTTCAGGTTGTCGCCGGACCTCATGAACAGGTCCCTGGCCCGGTCCGGCGTGAACGTGGCCGTGGTCGAGTTGACCGGGTTCGGCGGGGCCGTGGCCCGGCCGTTCTTGGTGATGAATGCGAAGTTGACGTACTCAAGCCCCGTCCTGGACGCGCAGGTAGCGTTCTGGGAAGTCCCGTTGACCGGGTCCTGGGAGAGGCTGAAGATGTTCATCGCGGCGCACCACTTGGTCGGGTCGCAGCCGCTGGCACCCACCGCGACCTGCCACGTGGGCCAGGGAACCCACCCCGGCGGGTAGAACTGCAGCTCCATGAACGCCGTTCCCGGGTGATTGGGCGAGACCGCCGGGTCCACGATGTTCCCGTCGCTGTCCGGGGTGCATTTGGACACCTGCTCCGGGTAGGACTGGGTATCACACAGGGCCATGCCGAACCAGAACGAGCCGTTCAGCTGGAACTGGTAAGACTTGCCTGGCGTGTTCGGGTTGGCGGCTGAGGGGTCGTGCGGCAGCCGCAGCGAATACGTCATGTGGTTTCCCGACCCCGGGACATTGGAGTAGAAGGCCGCAGAAGGCTCGTCATGACCGACGTAGTCCGGGCCGAAAACATCCGCGGGGTTGGCCACCTCGGCGCACAGGGCGTACTCACAGTTAAGCGCGGCGTGCTGGCTCGCGCTCGCCGCACGGGCGGCGCTGGCCGCGGGGCTGGCCGCCAATGTCGCGCCGACTACTAACAAGGCTCCGGGAATCGCCACCAGCCGTACGAGTTTCATCTCCACTCCCACCTGAGCCGGTCACCGGCTGAGTACGCCCCAGCACTTCGATGTGCCGAGCTCCCGGGCCGGAGCGTAACACCGGACCAGCTGCCCGGATAGGCCCGCACCGGCAGAGCTGCGCGCCCTTTGCGGAGGGCTGCCAGCTGCTAGCGCAGTGTCCCATCCGGCCCCCAACCCAGGGATGTGGCAAGCCGCGCGGCGGTGTCGGCGGCACCGGATTCCGGCTCACCATGAGCGCATCGATGAACGAACGCCATGCAGCACAGGTAACCTCGCCGACCTGCAGTGGTCATTCGAGCAAATGATCAGCTAGCGGGGCTTCGCCCCAACCCGACGAGGCCTGTGCCTTGTGGCTGCGTGAGTGAAAGGGCTCCGGCCGCTGGCGAAACGGTGTCACGATGTGCCCGTTCATGGACCGCTTACATGCGGTTGGGCGACCCTGCGGGGTCGTGCCGCCAAGCGGAGCCGATGATGACGCTACCTCGGTCAGCTGCTGACGTCTTGTCCGATCATGTGGTGCTGGAGGTCGAGTCCATCGACCGGATGTACCTCAACGTTTATCAGCCCTGGCTGCAGCACGGCGGCGGGGTCGCGGTCTTCGGGTGCCAGGCGAGCAGGGTGCCGGGCGTCACGATCCGGTGCAGCCGAAGGTGCCTGGGCAGCAGCTGCGCCAAGGCGGCAATCACGGCCCGGTCAGCCCAGTGCGGCTTCGGGCGGGTGACCTGACGGCGCAGGACCGCGACCTCGTGCCGCAGCGCCAAGATTTCCAAGTCCTTCGAGGCGCCGCTGCGCACAAGCAGGGCCAGCCATCCGAACAACCGGATCATGAGCAGGTAGGCGAGGCGAAGGAGCACGAGTGCCGAGGCTAGAAGCTCAGGTCAGATCCTCTGTACGAGTCTGGCACGCTAGAGGCTCGGCGCAGGGCCTGGGGCTGGCCGTGATGGAGGAGATCCAGATCTCCGGGGGCAAGATCAGGAACCCGTCGTTCACCGACTACCTATCCCCACCATCCTCGACATGCCGCCGATGCGGATCGAGGTGCTGGAGTACCCCGACCCGCACGCGCCCTACGGGGTGCGCGGCGTCGGCGAGCCGCCGACGATCTCCTCCGGCCCGGCCATCGTGGCCGCGATCCGCGCCGCCACCGGGCTGCCGCTGAACCAGGTGCCGGTCCGCCCGGAGCACATCACCGGTACCTGAGGTCAGAACTGCACGCCGCGGGTCAGCGCCCCGTCCACCAGCAGGTTGGCGCCGGTCATGAAGCTGGCCGCCGGGCTGGCCAGGAACACCGCCGCGCGGGCAATCTCCTCCGGCCTGGCCATCCGGCCAGTCGGGTTCAGCCCCATGGCCATGCCGAACAGGTCAGGGTTCTGCTGCTCGATGTTCTGCCAGACACCGCCGTCGAAGTAGGTGTTGCCCGGGGACAGCGAGTTGGCCCGGATGCCCTTGTCCGCCAGCTGGTAGGCCAGCCCCTGGGTGTAGTGGATGATGGCCGCCTTGAACGTGCCGTACGGGCCGGCTGCGAAGTCGATCTCCCGGGCGGACACGCTGGCGATGGTGACGATCGACGCGGCGTCGCTGCGCTCCAGGTAGGGCAAGGCCGCGTTGACCAGGCGGACCGTGCCCATCATGTCCGTGTCGAAGCTGGCCTGCCAGTTGGCGGGCTCGTCCGGGATGGCCAGCGCGCTGACGTTGGCCACCACGATGTCCAGGCCGCCCAGTTCGGCGGCGCTGTCATCGACCCACTGCGTCAGGCCCGCCTCGTCGGCCACGTCGACGACCCGCCCGATGGCGACGCGGCCGTTCGTGGTCAGCACCTCGACCGCATCGGTGACGTCGCTGCCGGTACGGGCGCAGAACCCGACGGCAGCGCCCTCGGCGGCCAGCGTCTCCACGATGGCCCGCCCGATCCCCCTGGTGCCGCCGGTTACCAGGGCCCGGCGGCCCTGCAGACCCAGATCCACCTGATGCCTCCTTACTGGCCGGCGGCCGCAGCCGCCTCGCGCAGCTGCTGGTGCGTGCCGTCGTAGGCCGTTGACTGCGGGAGCAGCGCCTTGGCCACCTTGGTGACCGCGCTGTAGTTGGCGTCCACCACGTTGGCCAGCGGGGTCTCGCTGGTCTGCGACAGCAGCTGGTAGGCGTCCAGCTTGTCCAGCCCGTACAGCTCGCTGAGCCACGTCACCATGCCGACCTGGCTCACCCGCCAGGCGTCCTCGAGCGGACGGCTGGACCCGACCACGATGAGGTGATCATCGGTCTCCAGCCGCGGCCAGGCCGGGCCGCCGCCCTTGATCAGGTCCACGATCAGCGTGACGTCCATCGCGCCTTCCACCGCGGTGCCGCACGCCTCGCCTTCGCCCTGCCGGTAGTGCCCGTCACCGACCGAGAACAGCGCGCCCGGCACGTTGACCCCCAGGTAGCAGGTGGCGCCGGCGCGCATTTCCGGGGTGTCCATGTTCCCGCCGAACGTGTCCGGCACCAGCGAGGAGCGCACCTCCCCGGCGCCCGGGGCCACCCCGACCGTGCCCAGCATCGGGTCCATCGGCAGCTCCAGCCGGAAGTCGCTGGCGGCGGCCTGGAACTCGACCGTCCACCGGTCCCGGTCCACCTCATAGATCCAGGTCCGCTCGGGCAGCGGGTCCTGCAGCGTCGCGGTACGGTCGGTGCTGGTCAGCCCGCCGAACAGCGGGATCGTGCAGGACGCGCCGTAGCCGCGGGCCGGGGTGAGCCCGGCGAAGTGCAGCGCCAAGGTGTCGCCCGGTTCAGCGCCCTCCACATAGAACGGGCCGGTCTGCGGGTTGACGAACGGCATGGTCAGCGACGTGCTGGGCAGGTCAGCGGTGCTCCGGATGCCGCCACAGAACGCATCCTCGGTCCACAACCGCAGCATCGTCCCGGGCACCACCTTGCGGACCGGCGCGACGCCGCCGAACGTGAACGCGTACTGCTCGCGCTCCGGGCGGAACTCGACAATCTCCATGGACGGCCTTTCCCTCCTGCTCAGCGCAGTGACACGTGCGAACGGTTCAGCTCCCGGACGCTGCGCACGCCGAGCAGCTGGAGGGTGCGGGCGAACTCCGCGCCGAGGATGCCGATCGCCTGGTCCACCCCGCGCTCCCCGCCGGCCATCAGCCCGTACAGGAACGCCCGGCCGACCAGGCAGGCTTTCGCGCCGAGGGCCAGCGCGGCGGCGATGTCCCCGCCGTGCATGATCCCGGTGTCCAGCAGGATCTCGGCCCGGTCGCCGACCGCGTCGGCGATCCGCGGCAGCACCTCGAGCGGGGCGGCGGCCCGGTCCAGCTGGCGGCCGCCGTGCGTGGAGATGACGATCCCGTCCGCGCCGTGGTCCACGGCGGCGCGGGCGTCGGCTGCGGTGTGGATGCCCTTGAGCAGCAGCGGGCCGGCCCAGGCCGCGCGCAGCCAGTCGATGTCCGCGAACGTCACGGTCGGGTCGAACATCGTGTTCACCAGCTCGGCGACCGTGCCGCGCCACTCGCTCAGGCTGGCGAAGCTGAGCGGCTCGGTGGTGAGCAGGTTGAACCACCAGATGGGGTGGATGGCCGCGTCAAACACGGTGGCGGGAGTGAGCGCGGGCGGCACGGTCAGCCCGTTGCGCACGTCCCGCATCCGGGCCCCGCCGACCGGCGTGTCCACGGTCAGCAGCAGGGCCTCGTAGCCAGCCGCGCGGGCTCGCTCCAGCAGGTCCTTGCCGGCCGCCCGGTCCTTCCACACGTACAGCTGGAACCACTTGTCCGCGTCCGGCGCGGCCGCCGCCACCTCCTCGATCGAGGCGGTGCCCATGGTGGACAGCGAGAACGTCACCCCGGCCCGCTGCGCGGCCCGCGCCGCCGCCAGCTCGCCCTCGTGGTGCATCATCCGGGTGAACCCGGTCGGGGCGAGCGCGAATGGCAGCGCCCAGCGCCGCCCGAGCACCGTGGTGCTGGTGTCCGGGTCGCTCACGTCGCGTAGCGCCTGAGGGTGGAACTCCACGCGGGCGAACGCGTTGCGCGCGCGGCGCAGGCTGATTTCCCGTTCCGCTGCCCCGTCGGTGTAGTCGAACACGGCCCGCGGCACCCGGCGGGCGGCGATCTTCCGCAGGTCGGGGATCGTGTGCGCGCGGCCGAGCCGCCGCTCGGTGGAGTTGAGCGGGATCCGCTCCGGGTGAAACAGCGGCTGGAACTCCGACCAGCGGGGAAGCCGCCTGCGCACCAACGTCACCCTCCTCCCGGTTCCCGACAGTCTGTCCCGCCCACGCAGCCCCCGCAAGCAGGTGGGACACCGCCCCAAACGGGGCAATCCATCAGCGGTGTACTTCTTTGCCCCGGGGGCAAAGATCTGAACCACTAACGGGCTGGACGCGGGTGCCGGGCGGGCGCGGGCGCCGCGCGGGGTGGATTTGCGGGCTACGGAAGGTCGTAGGGGGCACGACCTGGATGGTGGAGGGGTGACCGGAAGTTCCGGCAGCGCGTGCCGGGCGGACATGATGACCTGGCAGGCCCGCCGCATCTCCGGCCGCAGGTCGTGGCTGATCCGGATTTTCGACATCGTGTGGATCGGTTGAGAGCCCGATGATGTCGAGCTCTTCGACGTTGTCTTGAGTTTCAGGTGCGCCACTCGCCGTCGGCTGTTGGAGTCTCGGCGCGCATCAGGTGGCCGCGGACAGCAGCGTGCTCGCTAGGGATCTGCGGCCGCAATAGAAGCGACCGCACATGCCGGACGTCCGCTGTGGGCGAGTCGGTCAGCTCGTCAGGCACTCCGGGTGATCGAACCGGGGGTGAGCAAGACCCGCAACCCGTCCGGGTCGCGCACGGTCGCAATAGTGATCGGCCC
>JAOPYP010000368.1 GCA_025964635.1 Actinomycetes bacterium
GCACTGACCGCGGTGCCCCTGGGTATCGCGTTCCTGGCCGGCAGGCGGCGGCCGAACCGCCGGTACACCTACGGGTACGGCCGGGCCGAGGACCTGGCCGGGGTGGTGATCGTCCTGGTCATCGCCGCATCCTCCGCGCTGGCGGCCTACGAGGCGGTCACCCGGCTCGCCCACCCCCGGCCGGTCTCGAACCTGGTCGCGGTGGCGGTCGCGGCGCTGGCCGGGTTCACCGGCAACGAATTCGTCGCGCGGTACCGGATCCGGGTGGGCCGCAGGATCGGCTCCGCGGCGCTGGTCGCGGACGGGCTGCACGCCCGCACGGATGGCTTCACGTCCCTGGCCGTCCTGCTCGGGGCGGGCGGTGCCGCCGTCGGCTGGAACTGGGCCGATCCGGTGGTCGGCCTGGTGATCACTGTGGCGATCCTGGCCGTGCTCCGCGGGGCAGCCCGCGAGATCTGCCGGCGCCTCATGGACGCGGTCGACCCGGCCCTGGTCGACCAGGCCGAGCAGACCCTCCACTCCACGCCCGGCGTCCTCGATGTGGGCCAGGTCCGGCTGCGGTGGATCGGCCATCAGTTGCGCGCCGAATGCGAGGTCATCGTCGACGCCGGGGCCAGCGCGGTCGGGGCCCACCAGGTCGCGGTCCGGGCCGAGCACAACCTGCTCCATGCCCTGCCGCGGCTGACCGCCGCGCTGGTGCACGCTGATCCCCAGCCCCGGCCGGGCGCTGATCACCATGCGATGCTGTCCTCGCACCGGTAGCGGACGAGGCCAGGTTCTGGCGGGTGGAGGAGAACGTGCTGAAACGCCCGCGGGCTGCCGCCGTCGTCGCTGCCGTCTGCCTGGCTGCGGGCACCCTGGCCGCGGGCTGCTCGCCGGGCCCAGGCCAGGGTCAGGGCCGGGCCCACGCCGCGGCGTCCGCGGCCCCGCTGCCTCCCGACCCGCGGACAATGTCTGCGCTGCTCAAGGTCGCGACCGTGTTCAATGACGAGTACGACCGCGGCGACTACGGCCCGGTCTACGACCGCTGGGACGCCCGCAGCCAGGCGGTCATCGCCAGGGCCCAGTACATCAAGCGGCATAAGGACTGCCCGAGCGCGCCGCACGCCACGGCGCTGGTCGAGAGCGCCACCCCGGGACCGCACGGGGCGTGGCTCGTGGATTACGAGATCGGTGGCCAGCGGCTGACCGATTACTGGTTCTACGTCCGCCACCGGTGGGTCTTCGACCTCGTCCTCAGCAACCCGGACTCGGTGAAGCTCTACCAGATGACCCCGCAGCAGTACGCCTCGGCGACCGGCTGCGCCCACGGGTAGCGCCGCCGCACGGTGCCGTCGTCCGCGCCGCCGTGATTAGCTCGGGGCTTCTGCGGTAGAGGGGGGAGGATGTTCGAGGAATTCAGGCTGGAGCGGATCGATGTCGGCGACGCGGAACTGCGCGTGCGCCACGGCGGCTCTGGTCCTGCGGTGCTGCTGCTGCACGGCCACCCGCGCACCCATGTGACCTGGCATAAGGTCGCACCCTTGCTGGCGGAGCACTTCACCGTCGTCTGCCCGGACCTGCGCGGCTACGGTGAGTCGTCCAAGCCCCCGACGACCCCGGATCACGCTCCTTACTCCAAGCGGGCCATGGCCGGTGATTGCGCCGCGCTGATGCAGGCGCTCGGGCATGACCGATTCTGTGTCGCCGGGCATGACCGCGGGACGTACGTCGCCCAGCGGCTGGCCATGGATCACCCTCAGCTGGTGAGCCGCCTGTGCCTGATGGAAGGGATCCCGATCGCGGAGGCGCTGGCCCGGTGCGACGCCGCGTTCGCGGCCAGCTGGTACCACTGGTTCTTCCTCGGCCAGACCGACAAGCCCGCCGAGCGGTTCATCAACGCCGACCCCGACGCCTGGTACACCGCGACGCCGGAGCGCATGGGCCAGGAAGCCTTCGAGGACTATCAACGCGCGATCCATGATCCCGCCACCGTTCATGCCATGGTCGAGGACTACCGCGCCGGGCTGGGCATCGACCGTGACCACGATGAGGCGGACCGGGCGGCGGGCCGGCGGATCAGCTGTCCCACCCTGTTCTTGTGGGCCGCCCAGGACGATATGGAAGACCTCTACGGCGATCCGCTCGCCATCTGGCGCGACTGGGCGGATGACGTACGCGGCCACTCGATCGACTGCGGCCACCACATCGCCGAGGAAGCACCCGCCGAGCTCGCCTCCGACCTGACCAAGTTCTTCGCCTTCTCCGGCTAGCCCTGACCCCTCCGGCGGGGGACGGCCGCCGCCTGCGACGATGGAGGCGGTAAGACCGGCCGCGTCTACCTCGATGAACTGGGGGCGAGGGGAAGCGCATGGCAAACGAACAGTTCACCAGGGCCCTGGAATCAACCCGGGAGATCCAGCTCACCGTCACCGGGCGGAAGTCCGGCCGCGAGATCACCATCCCGGTCTGGTTCGTGCAGCAGGCCGACACGCTGTATCTACTGCCGGTCAGGGGTTCAGACTCCGACTGGTACAAGAACGTGCTCAAGGAGCCCACGATCCGCCTCACCGCGGAGGGTGCTCAGCTCACCGTCAGGGCGACTCCGATCACCGACCCGGCCCGGGTCGCTCAGATCGTCGACATGTTCCGGGCCAGATACGGCGCCGACGACGTCGAGGCGTACTACCCGAAGCGCGATGTCGCCGTGGAGGTCCCGCTCACCTGACGGGCCGCTCCGACCCGGCCTTTCCAGGGTCACGGCGTGAACCCGGGCGGGACAGGCGCAGCCATTACCAGGCTGCGCCCGCCCCGCGTCACCCTGGGACCGGTCAGGCGGCGGGACCGGTCAGGCGGCGGCCGGCGTGAGCACGAACACGGGAATGGTCCTGTCGGTGTTCTTCTGGTACTCCGCGTAGTCCGGGTACGCCGCCACGGCCCGCTCCCACCAGGTGTCCCGTTCCCCGCCGTGGACCTCTCTGGCCTGATAGTCCTTCCGGACCGGGCCATCCTGCAGCTCCACGTGCGGGTTCGCGGTCAGGTTGTTGTACCAGACCGGGTTGCTGGGTGCGCCGCCGAGGGAGGCGACGACGGCGTACTGGCCGTCGTGCTCGACGCGCATCAGGGGAGACTTGCGCAGCTTCCCCGTCCTGGCCCCCACCGAGGTGAGGATGATGACCGGCATGCCGTTCATGTCGGTTCCCTGGCTGCCGCCGGAGCGTTCATAGAGGTCGACCTGGTCGCGCGCCCACGAGGCCGCGCTGGGCTCGTATTCACCGGTAAGAGGCATAGCATCCATCCAATCAGGCGGTTCGCATGCTGTCGTCGCCCCCTTCCAGGGCGTCCCGCGGGCGGCCAGGCGCTCAGAAGCCGGCCGGCTGCCGGATGAGCACGATGTGGATGCGGCCGGGAAGTTCCTGATGGATCTCGAGGATCTTCCCTACGTAGCTGTGCTGCCCGTAGGCGGCCTGGGCGCGGGCGTCTTCGAGTTTAAGGCTGTGCTGGTAGATCCGCTGGCGGGCGGCGTCCAGGTCGGGGACGAGCTTCTGCGCCCCGATGACCAGGATGACCTGAGCGGCGCCCCAGGCGTACGAGGCGAGCTGGCTGCCCGACGCCGAGGCAATGACGAGGCTTCCGTCCTGGGTGACCGCGTGGACGCTGCCGAGCGCGTAGTCGGGCTGCCCGCCGATCGCTTTCATGTCCTGGGCCTGGGTGGCGAAGTCGAGGGCGAACATCTTGTTGCGGGCGGAGTCGTAGGGGCCGCCGTCGTTGACCGCGTCCGCGATGCCGGTCTCCTGGAGGGTCACCGAGGTATTCGTCATCACGGTGGACCCGGCCGGGATGCGGGCCAGGACCGCGGCGCGCGCGGCGTCCAGGGTGTCGGCGACCTCGACGCTGAAGCCGTGCTCTTCGAGGGCGGTGACGGTCGCTGCCAGGGTCTGGTCATCGGGCAGCGTAGTGAAGCGGTCGGCGGCGTCGGTGAGGCTCATGGAAGTTCTCCGTCCGGTGGTCTGCGCGGGCTGTCGGTAGGCACAAACGGACTTTACCCCGTTTAGTATTCCGATCGTAGAGTGGGTCTCGTGGATCAGCCCGCCGTCCTGCCCGTGGGAGCGCCCCGCACCGAGCGCGCCGACGCCGTGCGGAACCGCAGGCATCTGCTGGCCACGGCCCGCGAGATGCTCGCCGGCCAGGGCGCGGACACGCTGACCATGGACGCGCTGGCTGAACGGGCGGGCCTGGGCAAGGGGACGGTGTTCCGCCGGTTCGGCACCCGGGCGGGGATCTTCGAGGCGCTCCTGGACGACGACGAGCGCGCCTTCCAGGAGCAGGTGCTGTCCGGGCCGCCGCCGCTGGGCCCGGGTGCCCCGCCGCTGGAGCGCCTGATCGCCTACGGCCGCGCCCGGGCCGCCTTCCTGATCGAGCACCGGGAGATCGCCCGCGCCGCCCTGGACGGCAGCCAGCCGGTGCCGGCCGGAGCGCAGACGCCCGTCTCCCAGATGCACATCCGGGTCCTGCTCGGGCAGATCCCCCTGGGCGCCGCCGACCTCGACGTCCTGGCCATGCAGCTCACCGCCGCCCTGGACGGCCCGTTGCTGCTCTACCTGTCGGCGTCCGACCTCAGCGAGGCCGCTCCCCAGATCGGGGAGCGGATCGCGAGGGGCTGGCAGGATCTCGTGGAGCGCGTCTGCCGCCCCTGACGCGTCCGATGGGTTCCCACGCGGCCAGGTTGCTCCTGTTAGAGCGCTTGGGTTAGTGCAGGTGGATCAGGACCAGGTCTTTGAGCGCGATCATCAGCAGCCCCAGGGCGGCCGCAATCGAAGTGGCGAAAAAGAGCTGCCAGCCGCGTAGCTGCGCTGCTCGGCCGGCTGACCATCCATGGATGGTTAGCAGCACGATCGCGGCTGCCAGCCCGACGTTGGCGGCCACGAGGGCCGAAGCCCCAGCTAGCCGCGCTAGCAGCAGTGCGAGCAGCGGCGCGTAGGACGCGCTGACCATCGGCCAGGTCCCGGCCAGTGCTCCCCGGATGGATGCCCAGCTGGGCAGGTGCCCGCCTTCGGCCTGCTCGCCGAGAAGCTCGGCGTACTGCTCGGCGAGCCAGTACACCAGCAGCGTGACCACTACCGAGACCACGAGCGCAGCGGTGCTCAGGTGGCCTCCGGCGGTGTCAAAGATGGCCGCGGTGATGATGGCGCCGTATATCCCGGCGGCGCGGCGCCGCCCCTTCTTGTTAGCCGCCAGACTGAGCTGGACCCCATCGCCTGCAGTGATGCCTGCCATGGTTGTCCCTTCGGGTCAGGTCACCAGGACTGTGCCGAGCCGATCACCGCCATGATGCCCCCGGTCCCGTAACCGGCATAGCTGCCGGGAGCCCCCGGACTTTGCCTGAGCGGAAAAGCGGAGCATGGCGGCCAGAGCCAACACGCATCCCCCCGCCGGAATGATGTGGGGCTTCCCCGCTACGGGCGAAGATGTACCTCCCAAGACCGCCACCGCAATTGTCAGCGAGAACGCAGAAGCCCGCATCAGCGGGTTGCGTGCGTCGCTGGCCCTGTTCGCCGTCCCTCGCACTGATCGCGGTGTTCTTCCGCCGCCGTATCCCCACCAAGCAGCCCGGCTCTGCCGACACATGGTGAGGCACGGGACCATCCACCAGGATCGGAGACTCAAGTGGAACTGATGGAACTGAAGGAGAAGACCACGCTCTCGCGGGAGGCGGCAGCCGCGCGCCTGCACGCCATCGCTGACGAGCTTGCATCGGGCAATGATGTCGTGATC
>JAOPYP010000389.1 GCA_025964635.1 Actinomycetes bacterium
GTGGCTGGCGGCGGCCGCCACGGCGCTGCTGGCGGCGGGCGCGCTGTTAGTACTGCCGTCCGCCGCATCGGCGGCAGTCGTCCGCGTGGCCCCGGCCCAGCCGGGGGGGCCGGGTTCGGCGGCGGCTAAGCAGGCAGATACGTTCCTGGCCGTATCCTGCCCGACGGCCAGGATGTGCATCGCCGTCGGCAGAGTTACCGTGAACGCAACCGACACGATGCTGGCTGAGCGGTGGAACGGCCATCAATGGTCCGTGACGCGCCTGGCCCATCCGCCCGGCGCCACGAACAGCTTCCTGACTGCCGTGTCGTGCACCTCGGCCCGGGCCTGCACCGCCGTGGGCTCCGACTACGTTCCCGGTACCGGCGGCGGTCCACTGGCTGAGCGGTGGAACGGCAGCAGATGGGCCGTGGAGGCCACGCCAAGCCCGGGGAACGAGGGGGTTCCGTTTGCCGCGGTGTCGTGCGGGTCGGCGACGTCATGCACCGCGGTCGGCTATTACGACTTCGGTGCGGTCGGCTTCACGCCGAACACCCTGGCCGAGCACTGGAACGGCCGCAGGTGGGCCATTCAGCCCCTTCCGCCGGCGGGCAACCCGGGCGGTGCCCTGAGTGCCGTGTCGTGCCGGTCACGGGTGGCCTGCACGGCCGCGGGTTACTACGACGGGACGGGCGACGAGGGTCCGGGCACGGCGCCGCTGGCGATGCGCTGGGACGGGAGCAGTTGGACCGTCGGGCCCACGGCCGGTGACGCAGGCCAGAACACCACCAGCGGGCTGACCGGAGTGTCCTGCCCGACGGCCGGCACGTGCACCGCCGTCGGCGAGAGTGTCTACGGAGGCCCGCTGGCGATGCGCTGGGACGGCACGAAGTGGCGCACGCAGAAGGTCGTCGGCGACTTCAGCCTGCTGGGCTTCAACGGCGTCTCGTGCCCGTCCGCCACCGCGTGCATCGCCATCGGCGGCACCTACGGGCAGCGCTGGAATGGCCGGAAGTGGGGCTTCCAGCACATCGGGGTGCCCGCCCGGGCGCATGGCTTCAACCTGACCGCGGTGTCGTGCACCTCGGCCCGGGCCTGCACGGCGGTCGGGTCCAAGAACATGACCGCCAGTCTGGTCTCCGGCGTCCTGACGGTCGCAGAGCGCTGGAACGGCCACCGGTGGCTGCTGCAAGCGACTCCCAGCCCGTAACCTTCGGGGATGCCACGGAGTTAGAGGAGCGGGTGGGCCTGCCCCGGTCCGGGCTTCCGCTGGCTCAGGACTCCCTCGCAGGCATGGCCTCATTCGGGGCGACGAGCTTGAAGTGAACGCCGGTCGGGTCAGCCGCCTCGGCCAGCCGGCCGTACGGGGTGTCCTCCGCGGGCATGACGACCGAGCCCCCCAGGCTGGTGATCTTGGCCAGGGTGGCGTCGGCGTCCTCGGTACCGAAGTAGACGACCCAGTGGGCCGGCACGCCCTCGGGCAGGAACCCGGACCCGTCCATGATCCCGGCCAGCTGGTCCGACCCGCGCTGGGCGAGTGTGTAGCGGAACTCAGGCGTGTCGCCCACGGTCTGCGTTTCCCAGCCGAACACGTCGCGGTAGAACGCGATGGTGGCCTCGTAGTCCCGGGTGTACACCTCGAACCAGCCGGGGGCGCCCGCCTCGGCCACGACCCCGAAGCCCTTGTGCTGGCCCGGCTGCCACACGCCGATCGCCGCCCCGCCCGGGTCGGCCACCATGCCCATCGTGCCGAGGTCGCCGACCGCCATGGCGGGCAGCATGACCTGGCCGCCGTGGGCGGTGGCGGCCTCGATGGTCTTCTGGGCGTCGTCGGTGGCCAGGTAGACCGACCACGTGTCCGGTGCCTCCATCCCGGCCTCCTTGGGCATGGCCCCCGCGACCAGGACGCCGTCCTTGGCGAAGTTGAAGTAGCCGCCGAACTCCTCCCCGGATTCGGTGGCGGTCCAGCCGAACAGCTGGCGGTAGAAGTCCCGGCTGCGCTCGGGGTCGGAGGTCAGCAGGTCGACCCAGCAGGGCGCCCCGGCGGGGGCGGTGTCTCGTGTGGGCATGGTCGCTCCTTCGCGATGTTCGGGCTCTATCACTACCTAGGACGTCGCAGCCGGGCCGGACTCACCGGCCCGGCACGAGCTGGTGAGCGGGACCGGAGGGGCGGGACTGGCTGGCCCGGACGCCGGATGCGTACCCTCGTAAGCGTGTACCTCCCTGCCCACTTTTCCGCGCCGCAGACCGCCGACGTCGCCGCGTTTGTGGCCGCTGCCGCCACGGCCGACCTGGTCACGTTCGACGGCACCAAGCCCGTCGCCAGCCTCATCCCGGTCATCTGGGACCAGGAGGCAGGCGGGCACGGCCGGCTTCTCGGCCATCTCGCCCGGGCCAATCCGCAGTGGCAGTCGGTGGCCCCCGGAGCCAGCGCGCTGGCCATCGTGCACGGCCCGCAGGCCTACGTTTCCCCGTCCTGGTACCCGAGCACGGCCCGGCACGGCCGGGTGGTGCCGACCTGGAACTACGTCACGGTGCACTTCACCGGGCCGCTGACCGTGCATCGTGACCCGGAGTGGCTGCGCGACGTGGTGACCCGGCTGACCCGGCGGCACGAGGCCCGCCGGCCCGCGCCCTGGGCCGTGACCGATGCCCCGCCGGACTACATCAGCGGCCAGCTCCGCGGGATCGTGGGGGTTGAGCTGACCATCGCCACGGTGGAGGCGAAGCACAAGCTGAGCCAGAACCGCAGCGCCGAGGACCAGGCCGCAGTGGCCGGCGCGCTGGCGGACGAGCCCGGCCCGGGCCCGGCCGGGATCGCCGCCCTCATGACGCCAGGCGACTGAGGGCGCGGCCAGCCCGGGGGGCGACCCCCCCGGAGCCCACCCGCGGCACCCGGGGGGACGGCCCTACCAGCGGTCGTGGACCTGAGCCCGGATGCGCCGGTCGTAGAGGTCCGCGATGGCCGCGAGCTCGGCGTCGCTGAACGGTGGCAGCGCCGCCGCGGCCGCGTTCTGCTCGGCCTGCCCCGGATTGCGCGCGCCCGGGATCACGGTGGAGACACCCGGCTGCTGGATCACCCAGCGCAGTGCGGCCTGGGCCGGGGTGGCGCCCGCCGGCGCCAGGGCGGCGAATTCCCGGGCCGCGTCAACGCCGGTGTCGAAGTCGACGCCGGAGAACGTCTCCCCGGCGTCGAAGGCCTCGCCGTGACGGTTGAAGGTGCGGTGGTCGTCGGCGGCGAAGGACGTCTCGTGGGTGTAGCGGCCGGACAGCAGCCCCGAGGCGAGCGGGACGCGGGCGATGATGCCCACCCCGGCGGCGCGGGCCGCGGGCAGCACCTCATCCAGGGGCTTGCGCCGGAATGCGTTGAGGATGATCTGCACGGTCGCGGTGCCGGGCCTGGCCATCGCGGTGAGGGCCTCGGCGCAGGTCTCGACGCTCACCCCGTACGCGGCGATGCGCTCCTCGGCGACCAGCGTGTCGAGCGCGTCGTAGACCGCGCTGGACGAGAACACCGGGGTCGGCGGGCAGTGCAGCTGCACCAGGTCGAGCCGGTCCATCCCGAGGTTGGCCCGGGAGCGGTCGGTCCAGGCGCGGAAGTTGTCCAGGGTGAAGAACCCGGGGTCCTGCGTCGCCCGGCGGCCCATCTTGGTGGCCACCGTGAACTCCGCGCCCGGGTTGCTGGCCAGGAACTGGCCGATGATCCGCTCACTGCGCCCGTCCCCGTACACGTCGGCCGTGTCCAGGAACGTGATCCCGGCCGCGGCCGCCGCCTCCAGCACGGCCAGCGCATCCTTCTCGCCTACGTCGCCCCAGTCAGCTCCCAGCTGCCACGTGCCCAGGCCCACGACCGAGACTGCCCTGCCTGTCCTGCCCAGAATGCGCTTCTCCATAGGGGCCGAGTGTAGTGAGGGTGCGGCCCGGGCTGGCCATACCGCCCGGGCCGGCCATGCTGGCGGGCGCCAGGGTCAGGGTGGGCCGGAACCGAAGCGGGGTTCGCTCCGGGCTGGCCGGCGCGGCACGGCGGTCCAGGCCGCCATTCACCCGCCTGCCGGGCCGCTGCGTACGGCTGGTTATCCGGCGGGGCAGCCGTCCGCGTCCTTGGGCGAGCTGGCCGCCTTGGCCAGGATCGCGGCGCTGATCGAGTCCAGCTGGCGGAGCTGCTCGGCGCTCAGCGCGTCGAACAGGACCTGGCGGACCTGCTCGACATGGCCCGGCGCGGCCGCAGTGAGCGCGTCGAACCCCCGGTCGGTGAGCATGGCGATCTGGCCGCGGCGGTCGGTCGGGCAGTCCGTCCGGCGGACCCAGCCACGCTCCTCCAGCCGGGCCACCGCGTGCGACACGCGGCTCTTGCTGGACGCGGACGCCTCGGCGAGCTGGGTCATCCGGAGCGAGCGGTCCGGCGCCTCGGACAGCCGCACCAGGATCTCGTAGTACGCCAGCGGCATGGCGGAATCCCGTTGCAGCTGGGCATCGACGGCGGCCAGGAGCCATTGCCAGGCCTCGATGGACTCCCGCCACGTGTGCTGCTCGTCGGTGCTCAGCCAGCGCGGTCCCGGATCGTTCATGGGAACAGCATACCTGGAATAGTTGAACGCTTGACAACGCTAGACTGAGCGTGGTATTCGTTGAGGGCTCAAATATGAACCGCGTCACTATGAACAACAGGAGTATTTCATGACGGCTAGCACCGAAGCAGGCGCCATTCCCGGTTACATCGCAGGCACGTGGGAGATCGACCCCGTCCACTCCGAGATCGGCTTCACCGCACGGCACATGATGGTCAGCAAGGTCCGCGGCAGGTTCACGACCTTCTCGGGCGAGCTCGTCACGGGCGAGACGCCGCTGCAGTCGTCGGTCACCGCCACGATCGACCTGACCTCCATCAACACCGGCAACGAGCAGCGTGACCAGCACATCCGCTCCGCCGACTTCTTCGAGGTCGACAAGTACACGACGATGACCTACCGTTCCACCGGCCTCCGTCCCGAGGGTGACCACTTCATCCTGGACGGGGAGCTGACCCTCAAGGACGTCACCAAGGAAGTTCCGCTCACCCTGGAGCTCAACGGGTTCGGGCCGGACCCCTACGGCGGCACGCGGGCCGGTTTCACCGCCACCACGGAAATCAACCGCCGCGACTTCGGCGTGAACTTCAGCGCCCCGATGGAGACCGGCGGCGTGGTCGTCAGCGACAAGATCGGCATCCAGCTGGAGGTCGAGGCCGTCCTCAAGGCCTGAGGCCAGCCGCGCACGGCGGCGCTGAGCCGGTCCTGGCCGGGCGCCCCGTGACTGAGCCACCCGCGCGGGCGGGGACGCGATACGCGTCCCCGCCCGCGCGCGTCTGGACGGGTCCCCGCCCCGGGCGTTCGGCGGCCAGCCAGAATGGTAGGGCGATTTCGGTATGAACCGGCGCCGGAACGAGGGTGGCTCAGTGAGGGGTTCACGGTGAAAGCAGCTGTCTATGACCGCACCGGCCCGGCGGCCGAGGTGCTTCGGGTGGTGGACATCGAGCGGCCGGAGCCAGGTCCGGGCGAGGTCCGGGTCCGGGTGCACGTATCGGGGGTCAACCCCACCGACGTCAAGAGCCGCAGCGGCGCGACCCCGCGGCCCATGGACGGATTCCAGATCCCGCATCAGGACGGCGCCGGGGTGATCGACGCGGTCGGCCCGGGCGGGCCGGAAGACCGGATCGGCCAGCGGGTGTGGGTGTACCTCGCCGCCACCGGGCGCCGCTGGGGGACCGCCGCCGAATGGACCGTTGTGCCGCAGAATCATGCGGTGCCGCTGCCGGACGGCGTCTCCATGGAACTCGGCGCCAGCCTGGGCGTGCCCGGCCTGACCGCGCACCACCTCGTGTTCGCGGACGGGCCGGTCAAGGACGCCACGGTCCTGGTGGCTGGCGGGGCCGGCGCGGTCGGGCATTTCTCCATCGAGTTCGCGGCGTGGGGCGGGGCGGGCCGCGTGGCCTCGACCGTCAGCGGCCCGGCCAAGGCGGAGCTGGCCCGGCAGGCCGGGGCCGGCCACGTGGTGTACTACACCGATCCCGACGCGGCCAGCCAGATCACCGGCGCGGTCGGGCCGGTGGACCGCATCGTCGAGGTGGCCCTCGGGACGAACCTGCAGCTGGACCTGGCCATCTCCCGGCCGGGCACCGTGGTGGCCTGTTACGCGGCCGAATCCCGTGACCCGGTCCTGCCGGTCCGGGCCTGCATGACCGCCAACATCGTGCTCCGGTTCATGCTGCTCTACAGCCTGCCCCAGGCGGTCCTGGACCAGGGCGCCGCCGACATCGGCACCGCGCTGCGGGCAGGCGCGCTGACCGAGCTGCCCGGGCACAAGTTCCCGCTGGAGGAGATCACCGCCGCGCACGAGGCCGTGGAGCAGGGGGCGAGCGGCAAGGTCCTGGTCATCCCGGGCTGACCCGGCCCCGGCCGGCGCGCCTACCGCCCCCGGCGACCCAGGCCGCCGGGCGGGAGGGCCCGCCCGGCACACCTGCCGGTGTGCCGGGCCGGGCCATCCGCGTCACTCCTGGTTTCCCGGGCTCACCCCTCGATCGACCGCAGGCCGGCGATGAACGCCTGCCCCGCCGGGGTGCCGACGCCGCTCATGTTGTCGTAGCCCGGCAGCGTCACCTGCCCGGTGTAGCCGAACATGTTCCTGTTCTGGTCATCGAAGGTCAGCAGGCCCCACAGGCCGCAGTCGTGCGGGCTGCACGCCACGCCGCGGTAGGCGGCCGGGCTGCTGCTGGTCAGCGGCAGCGTGTCGTTCAGCGCGCTGGTGCCGGCCAGCTGGTAGAGCGCCGGGTTGACGAACCCGAACGCCGCTGGCTGGCCCTGCTGGGACGCGGCGACCATCCCGGCGACCAGCGGCGCGGACTCGCTGGTGCCGCCGATCGGGAACTGGCTGTAGGTCGGGGGCTTACCGCTCTTGTTGTGGAAGGTGAGATAGCCCACCGCGAACCCGGTGAACGGGTCCGCGTTGGCGCTGATGTCGGGCACTGAGCGGACTGTGCCGCCCCGGTTGCCCGGGGGCGTGGCCAGGGCCGCGGGCACCACGCTGTCCTGGTACGCCGGCTCGGCCCAGATCAGGCTGGGGCCGCCGCCCGCGGCGCCGTTCTCGCCCAGGAAGATCCACGAGCGGTGGCTCAGCAGGGACAGGCCGTCAGACCAGCCGGTCTCGAACAAGCGGGTGCCGCCCTTGCCGATGCCGAGCGTGGTGCCGCCGACCGAGATCGCGTAGGGATCGCTCGCCGGCTCGTAGACGCCGGAGCCGTCACCGGACGAGAAGTACATCCCGACCCCCTCGGCCGCGGCCTGCACCAGGATGGCGTGCTCGATGCTGGTGATGTACGGTGCCTGCTCCTCCGACCCGCTGCCCCAGGAGTTGGACGCGATGCTGGCCAGCGGCTGGCCGCCGGTACCCAGCACGGCCAGGTCCGCGTTGAAGAGGCCCTGCAGCCCGAAGTCGCCCTGGTTGCAGCTGTCCCCGCCGACCACCAGCTGGTTCGCCCCCGGGGACATCGCGTAGGACGCCTCCACGTCGAGCTGCTCCTCGATGTAGAACGGATCCCCGCACGCGCTGCCCTGGCCCAGCGACAGTTCCGAGTACCGGCTGGGGGCCGGGGCGGCCAGGCCGTTCTTCTTCGCGTAGTCCTTCAGGGTGAGGAACATGTCCTGGGTCAGGCCGAGTTCCACCAGGGCGACGGTCTGGCCGCTGCCGGTCGCCGCCGTGCTGGCCCCGTACGCCTTCCGCAGCTGGGTCCCGCTGTACCCGCAGTTGTCCGTGGGGAAGGACGTGGTGCCGAACTGCTTCGGCAGGCCGGTCGCGACGTGTTCCCCGTAGTAGTACGAGCAGGGCGCCGACTTGGGCTGGGCGCCGGCCGAGGGCCGGGGAGTGGGCTTGCCGATGGCCGCGGCGCCCGGCCGTTGCAGCGGCAGCCGGGGGGCGGCGTTGTCCAGGCCGGTCACGCCGAGGACGCTGCCGGCCAGCGACGAGGGAACGGAGATGGCGGTGCTGTTCGCACGGAGCTGGTACGGGCCCGCGTTGACCTTCCCCGTGGCCCGGTACCGCCGGAGCGTGGTGCGGAACGCCGTGTCAATGACCGAGGCGGTCCCGGTGGCCCGCACGTAGGAGCGCAGCGGGCTGGCCTTGACGCTGGAGAAGCCGGAGGAGCGCAGCCAGGACCCGACCTTGGCCGCCTCGCCTGCCGGCGCGCCGAACCGGGTCGCGTACGCGGCCGGGCTCAGGTAGTGGTGGAACGAGGTGCTGCCGGGCGTGCTCACCGCGCCGGCGAAGCCTTCCGCCGCCGCCACCTGCGGCCTGAGCCACACCTGGACCGAGAGCTTCTGGCCCGCGGCGACGGTGCCCGTCGCCCGGGCGTGGCTGGTGAACGGGACGGCGCTGCCCGCGACGCGGGTGACCGCGGGGGTGGCGGAGGCGCTCGCTAATCCGCTGGCTCCCATGATCGTGGTGCCGATGACCGCCGCTGTCGCGCCCGTGGCAGCGATGAGCGACCTGGTTCTGGACATGGTTCCCCTGTCTGTGCTGTGGTGGATGCCCCGTCGGGGAGGCCAGGTCTGGCCATTCCCGGGCCCTGTCTATACCCATAGGAAACGTTCAGGAAAGGGGCACATACCAAACTGTGACCATTTTCCGGGAATGGAGGGCGGGGCTGGCCCGCGGGGGCCGGGCGGTGGCGTGGCGGAGTCGGCAATGCGAAACGGGGGACCAGCGGCCATGACCAGGGATGAACTGCTCGCGCACTGCCTGGCCAAGCCCGGGGCCTGGGAAGACGAGCCCTGGGAGGGTGACGTGGTGGCCAAGGTCGGAGGCAGGATTTTCGTGTTCCTGGGCGCCGCGGCGCCGGCTGGCCAGCCCGCCACGATCGGGCTCAAATGCGGCGCCACCAGGGAGGCGGCCGATGAATGGCGGCTGCGCTACCCGGGCGACGTGTCGGTCATGCCTTATATTGGCCGGTTTGGCTGGAACAGCCTGCGGATCGGCGGCGCGATCCCGGACGACGAGCTCCTGGAGGCGGTGGATGCGTCCTATCAGGCGGTGCTCAGCAAACTGCCGAGGAAGGACCGCCCCGGCTCAGCGGAGCCCGATGGCCCCGGCTAGCTCCCGGTAACCGCCGGCCGGATCGGCGCCGGGCTCGGTGAGCAGCTGGATGCTCACGTGGTCGGCCCCGGCGTCGAGGTGCTCGGTGAGGCGGGTCACCACCTGGGCCGCGCTGCCGTGGACGGCCAGCGCATCGATCAGGGCGTCGCTGCCGCCGCCGCTCAGGTCCGCATCCGTCCAGCCCAGGCGGCGGAGGTTGGCGGTGTAGTTGGCCAGCCCCAGGTAGGGCTTTTCCACCCGGGCCCGGCCCGTCGCGCGCGCCTGCTCAGGGTCGGTGCTGATGACCACCTTCTGCTCCGGGGCCAGCAGCGGGCCCGGGCCAAGGATCTTCCGGGCCTCCCCGGTGTACCCGGGAGTCACCAGGTAAGGATGGGCGCCCGCGGTGCGCTCGGCGGCCAGCCGCAGCACTTTCGGGCCGAGCGCGGCCAGGACCAGGCTGTCCGCCGGGACGCCGTCGCCCAGCAGGGTGTCCACATAGCGGGCCAGCGTGTCGTAGGGCCTGGCGTACTGCTGGATGACCTCGGGGTGGCCCGCGCCCACGCCGAGCAGGAACCGCCCCGGAAACCGCTCCTGGACCCGCTGGAACGCCGCGGCGACCAGGTGCGGCTCGTACTGCCACATGTTGACGATGCCGGTGGCCACGGTGAGGGTGGTCGTCGCGGCCAGGAACTCCTCGGCGGCGGCCAGGTCCCCGCTGGCCGAGCCCAGCCAGAGAGCACCGAAGCCGAGTTCCTCGATGGTCGCGGCCAGTTCCGGTGTGATCTGGCGCTCGCCGCGCCAGATACCGAACCGTCCGAGCTCGTCGCGCGCCCGCTGAGTCATCCAGTCCGCTCCCTTGCCGCTGTGCCGGTGCCGCCGTCAGCCGGCCAGAACTGCTTCTGGCCGGGCCGCCGCCGTCAGCCGGGTCCACCCCCAACCCGGGCAACCGCCTCCGGCCGGCCGCTGTTCCCGCGGGCGTAGTTGAGGGGTGCCGCAATGGGTACCATGTGCGTAGAGTAATCAATTGATTACCTAAAGGGGGGGAGCGCTCGATTATGGGGGTGTCTCGAGCGACCTCGCAGACCGCTGCCCAGCCCGACGCCCGCACCTCACCGTCCGCGCTGCTTGAATTCGCCATCAGCCAGGCCGTGAGCCAGGAGGGTGCCGCCCCCGATGCGGGCCTGCCCGAACTGCTCCGGCGCTGCGCGGCCGGATTCGGCGGCCGGGCGGTGCTCGCGCTCCGGCTGCCCGCATCGGGAGAACCCGCGGTCATGGCTGCCTACCCGCCCGGGGCGGTGGATCCCGGCCTGATGGCTCAGCTGAGCGCGCTGCTGGCCGCCCACGCGGGGGTGGCCTCGGCCGGGGGCTGCGTCCAGGGACGGGTAGCCGGGAGCGGTCCGGGATCGGGCCGGAACCAGGACGGGGTGCTGATCGCCGTGGCCCGGCTGCCCGGCGCGTCCACCCCCTGTGCGCTGATCCTCGTGGGCCAGCGATCCCAGTGGTCCGCCGAGTCGCAGGCCACCGCGCGGGCTCTGGCCAGCATCATCGCGGCCCGGATCCGGCGGGCCGAGGACACCAGGGAAATCGCGGAACGGCGGGCCGTCACCGACGCGCTGATCAGCGCGGCGCCAGATGCCGTGGTCGTGGCCGACGCCGAGCGGAAGATCGTGGCCTTCAACCCGGCCGCGGAGGAACTGTACGGCCGCCGGCGCGACGACGTGCTCGGCCAGAGCATGGGGGACGTGCTCATCCCGGAACGTAACCGGGCCAGGTTCCTCGAATCCACCGAGCGGTTCCTTCGCAGCCAGGACCCGGGGGACTTTACCGGATCGATGCACCTGCCCATCCTGCGCGGTGACGGTACCGAGCGGACCGTGGAGCTGACCCCGCTGCCGCTCCTGGTGGGCGGCCAGGTCTACTTCTGCAACTTCGCCCGGGACCTGACCGCGCTGGAGCGGGCCAACGCGGCGCTGGCGGCGAGCGAAGCCCGGGTCCGGCTGCTGTCCGAACTGGCCCCGGTTGGTATCGCGCGCACCGACGACACAGGCACGTGCGCGTACGTCAACGAGCGCTGGTGCGCGCTGAACGGCCAGCCCGCGAAGGACATCCTCGGCACCGCCTGGCTGGACGCGGTGCATCCCGGCGACGCCGAGCGCGTCCGGCGGGAGTGGGCGCGCGCCCGGGCGGCCCGTTCGGAGCTGCGCACCGATTTCCGCCTGCGGCGTCACGCCGGCCAGGCGCTCTGGGTGCACGCCGCCGTCACCGCCCTGGCGGATCAGGCCGACCTGCCTCGCGGCTTCATGGTCGCCCTGACCAACGTCACCGCCCGCAAACGGGCCGAGCAGGAGCGGGACCGGCTGCTGGCCGCCGAGCAGGCCGCGGTCCGCGACCTCACCGACCAGACCGAGCGGCTGAACAGCCTGCTCGCGGTGGCCATCCCCGGCGTGCTGGTGCTGGACGAGCATGCGGTGATCGTCCAGGTCAACCAGAGCATGTGCGACCTGCTCGGCATCGGTGAGGCCCCGGCGTCGTTCACCGGGTCCCGCGCCGGGCAGCTCCGCGGGCCGGCCGGGCGCACCTTCACGCGGCCCTCGGAGGTGCTGGCCCAGGTCTCGCGGTACTACACCAGCCGGGAGCGGGTCGAGGGGCTGCGGTTCGCGTGCTCGGACGGCCGCATGCTGGAGTGCGACTACTGGCCGGTCTTCGCCGGCGGCCAGTACCGCGGCGGCCTGGTCCTGCTGTGGGACATGACCGAGCGGGCCGCGCGCGAACAGGAACGCGACCGCCGGCTGGAGGCCGAGCTGGCCTCGCGGTACGCCGCCGAGGACGCGCGGCGGCAGCTTTCCGAGCAGAACGACGAGCTGCGCGAGCTCGACGAGCTCAAGACCCGGTTCCTCGCCACCGTGTCCCACGAGCTGCGCTCGCCGCTGACCTCAATCGTGTCCTACGCCGACCTGATCAAGGACGAAGGCGGGCTGACCCCGACCGCGGCGCGTTTCCTGGACGTCATCTCGCGTAATGCCGAGCGGATCACCAAGCTGGTCGGCGATCTGCTGCTGCTGAGCCGGATCGAGGCCGGCATGATCCCGCTGGACCTGGTGCCGGTCTCCGTGCGGGAGGTCGTGGCCGAGGCCGTGCAGGCCACGGCGCCAGGGGCGGCGCAGAAAGGCGTCGCGCTGGAGGGCGCGGCCCCGGACGGGCCGCCGGTGCTGGCCGACCGGGCCCGGCTGGTCCAGGTGATCGACAACCTGATCGCCAACGCGGTCAAGTTCACCGATGAGGGCGGGCGGGTGGGGGTGACCGCGGCGGCGGATGGCCAGGGGTGGCGGATCGACGTCCAGGATTCCGGGATCGGCATTCCCCCGGCGGAGATCGGGCACCTGTTCGACCGCTTCTTCCGCGCCTCCAACGCGGCCACGGCCGGCCGTCCCGGATCGGGTCTGGGCCTGTCCATCGTCAAGGAGGTCGCCGAGCTGCACGGCGGCCGGGTGGAGGTGACCAGCACCCTCGGGTCCGGCACCACGTTCCACCTGTTCCTCCCGGCCCGGATGGGCGCCCGGCCGGCCCCGGAGCTGGCCCGGGAGAGCCCAGTGCCCGCGGACGGCGGGCGGGGAGTGCCCGCCGGAGGATGACTACATATAGTGATCTAATCACTACTAAACGGAATCGGGGACGGATGGGCCTGAACGCTCAGGCGGCGGGAGTGACCCGGTGAGCAGCGCCAGCG
This sequence comes from Actinomycetes bacterium, assembly GCA_025964635.1. GTDB lineage: Bacteria > Actinomycetota > Actinomycetes > Streptosporangiales > Streptosporangiaceae > RYN-230. The sequence continues at coordinate 12,809 of JAOPYP010000389.1, forward strand.
AGCCGGAGTCACCCGGCCGGATCCTGCTGGTCGAGGACGACCCGGAGGCGGCCGCGTACGCCCTGCACGTGCTCCGCACCCGCGGCGGCTTCGAGGTCACCCACATCGCGGACCCGGTGGCCGCGCTGGACCGCGCCCGGGCGGAAGGCTGGGACCTGGTGCTGACCGACGTGGAGATGCCCGGCATGACCGGGATCGAGCTGCTGGAGGCGGTCCGGGAGATATCCCCGCAGCTGCCCGTGGCCGTGGTCACCGCGCACCCGTCGGTGGACTATGCGGTCCGGGCACTGCGCAACAAGGCTGACGAGTTCCTGGAGAAGCCAGTCCGCCCGGACAAGCTGGCCGGCACCGTGGCGGCGCTGGTGGCCAAGGGCCGCGCGGCCCGCGAGGCCGCCCGGCAGAGCGTGCTGGCCATCGGCGCGCACCCGGACGACGTCGAGATCGGCGCGGCCGGCACGCTGGCCATGCACCGGCGGCTGGGGCACGAGGTGTCGATCCTGACCCTGAGCCGCGGCGCCCGCGGCGGCACCGAGGACACCCGGGCCGGTGAGTCCCGGCGGGCGGCCGAGGTCATCGGCGCGACGCTCTACCACGAGGACCTCCAGGACACCAGCATCCGGGAAGGCGACCCGACGATCGGCGTGATCACCCGGATCGTCCACGCGGTGCGGCCGACCGTGATCTACACCCACTCCCTGCACGACGTGCACCAGGACCACCGGAACACGCACCGGGCGGCGCTGGTCGCCGTGCGCCAGGTGGGCCGGGTCTACTGCTTCCAGTCGCCGTCGGGCACGGTGGACTTCCGGCCCACCCGCTTCGTCGCCATCGACGAGCAGCTGGACCGCAAGCTCCAGGCCATCGACGCGTTCGCCTCCCAGGTGGAGATCCGGGCCTACCTGGAGCGCGACCTGATCGAGTCGACGGCGCGCTACTGGTCCCGCTACTGCGACGGGCGCTACGCCGAGCCGTTCGAGGTGGTCCGGGAGGCGGCGGTGGCCGGGCAGCACGACCTCGCCCCGGCGAAGGGCATCGTGCGCGGTGAGAACGGGTCCGGGCCCGCCGCCCCGGACCGGCGGACCGGCCCGTCCCGGCGGGACGGTCAAGATCACGATGAAGATCATGAGCGGGAACACGAGGACGAGCACGACCGAGCCCGCGAGCACGCGCGGCACCAGGCCGCGGAACTGACCAGGGGGGTACCGGATGGCGCGACATGACCTCAGCCAGCAGACCCGGGTGCTGGTCACCGGGGTGGGGGGACCCGCCGCGGTGTCCGTCATCAAATCGCTGAGCCTCGATCCCACCGTGCAGCTGCTGGCCGCGGACATGGACCCGTGGGCGGCCGGCCTGTACCTGCTGCCGCCGGACGCCCGGACCCTGATCCCGGCCGGCCTGGACCCCGATTTCGCCTCGACCGTCCTGGCCCGCTGCGTCGCGCTGGGCGTGCACGTCCTGATCCCGACGGTGGACGCCGAGATGCGCCCGCTGGCCCAGGCCCGCGCCGAGTACGCCGCGGCCGGGATCGAGCTCATGCTGGCCCCGGAGCGGGCGCTGGACCTGACCCTGGACAAGCTGGCCCTGGCCCGCTGCTGTGCCGGGCACGTGCGGGTACCGCGCACCGAGTGCTTCGACGAGGGGCTCGACCCGGCGTCGTGGGACTACCCGGTGGTGCTCAAGCCGCGCAGCGGGAGCGGCTCACGGGATATTTCCGTGGTGGCCTCCGCCCGGGAGCTGGCCGGCCTGGAACGGTCCGCGGAGTTCATCGTCCAGGAGTACCTGCCCGGCGAGGAGTACTCGATCGACGTGCTCGCCGACACGCGCAGCCACGTGATCGCCGCCGTGCCCCGGGTGCGCGCCCGGGTGGACTCCGGGGTCTCGGTGGCCGGGCGCACCGTGCACGACCCGGAGCTGGAGCACTTCGGGGCCACGGTGGTCAGTGTCACCGGCCTCACCTACATCGCCAACGTGCAGGCCCGCCGGGACGTGGCCGGCCGCGCGGCCCTGCTGGAGGTGAACCCGCGGGCCCCCGGGGCGCTGCCGCTGACCATGGCCAGCGGGGTGAACATGCCGAGGCTGGCCCTGGACGCGCTGCGCGGCCTCCCGGTGCCGGAGCACGTGGACTTCCGCGAGATGGCCATGGTCCGCTTCCTCGAGGAGCGCTTCATGGACCTGAGCGAAGTGCAGAAGGTCGCCGCGTGACCACATCCTTCCCCCGCGTGGCCCTCGACGAGGATCACCACGTCCACTCGACCTTTTCCGACGACGCGGTCAGCACCGTGGCCGACAATCTCCGCGCGGCCCGGGACCGGGGCCTGCGGGTCATCTGCCTCGCTGACCACGTGCGCCAGGGCTCGCCCTGGGTGCCGGACTTCGTGGCCGCGGTGCGCGAGCTCCGGCCCGCGCCGGATATCGAGGTGCTGGCGGGGGTGGAGGCCAAGATCCTCAACGGGGAGGGGGAGCTGGACCTGCCCCCGTCCCTGCGCGGGGTGGACCAGGTCCTGATCGCGGATCATCAGTATCCCGGCGACCACGGCCCGGTCCCGCCGCAGGACATGCGGGACGCGCTGGAGCGGCGCGAGTGCTCGGCGGCCGACGTCATCGACGGCCTCATCGGCGCCACCCTCGGTGCCCTGGAGCAGGCGGCGACGCCGCAGCTGGCCCACCTGTTCAGCCTGCTGCCCAAGATGGGCCTGGACGAGGCGGACGTGCCCGGGCCAGCCCTGGACCACCTGGCCCAGGGCTGTTACCGGGCCGGGGCGCGGGTGGAGGTCAACGAGAAGTGGGCGTGCCCGTCCCCGCGCACGATCCGCGCGCTGGCCGCGGCCGGCGTGCCCCTGGTGGCCAGCACCGACAGCCACGACTGCGCGACCGTCGGGCGTTACACCAGGGTCCGGGAGATCCTCGCGGCGGTGCCGGCCGCCCCCGTGCCATGAAGCGCGGTGCCATGAAGCGCGGTGCCATGAAGCGCGGTGCCGTGATCGGCACGGTGCCCTTATGGGGGTGGTGACCGGCGTCCTCGACTGGGTGCTGGTGCTGCTCGTCATGCTCGGCGCCGTGCCCATGCTGGCCGCCAGCTACCAGTACCTGCTCGTCGCCCTGCATTTCCGGCGGAACCACTACCGGGACTGCGCGCCCTACTTGCCGCGGACCGCCATCCTGGTGCCCGCGTGGAACGAGGCGGCGGTCATCGGGGCCTCCATCGACCGGCTCATGCAGCTCCACTACCCGCCGGAGTCGCTGCGGGTCTTCGTGGTGGACGACGCGAGCACCGACGACACCCCGGACGTGATCAAGGCCAAGGCGGTGCAGTACCCGGGGCAGGTCATCCACCTCCGCCGGGACAAGGGCGGCGAGGGCAAGTCGCACACGCTCAACCACGGCCTGCGGATCATCCTCCGAGACGACTGGATGCAGGCCCTGCTCATCATGGATGCCGACGTGATCTACGAGCCGGACTCGCTGCGCACGATGACCCGGCACCTGGCCGACCCCCAGGTCGGGGCCGTCACCGCGTACATCAAGGAGGGCAGCCGCCCGGGCAACTACCTGACCCGGTTCATCGGCTTCGAGTACATCACCGCCCAGGCCGCCGCCCGGCGGGCCCAGAATGTGCTCGGCGCCGTCGCCTGCCTGGCGGGCGGGGCGCAGCTGCACTCCCGGGCCAACCTGGAGGCCATCGGCGGCCGGATCGACACCACCTCGCTGGCCGAGGACACGTTCACCACGTTCAAGACCCAGATGGCCGGCCGCACGGTGGTGTTCGAGCCGCACGCCACCGTGTGGGCCGAGGAGCCCGGCGACATCGGGGGGCTGTGGAAACAGCGGCTGCGCTGGGCGCGCGGGAACGTCCAGGTCACCAAGCAGTTCAGGCGGGTGTGGTGCCGCCCGAGCCCGACCCACCGGCTGGGCAGCGTCAGCTTCTCGGTGTTCTGGTTCTGCCTGTTCCTGCTGCCCGTCTTCATGATCCTGGCGTCGTCCTCCCTGATCATCCTGTACTTCAGCAACTTCGCGATCGCCTGGGTCGTGTTCCACGTCCTGTGGATCATCAACGCCCTGACCTACGTGTTCATCACCTCGTTCGTCCTCATGATCGACTGGGTCACGGGCCGCCATGCCTGGGTCGAGGGCGTCCTGTTTCCCGGGGTGATCAGCGTGTCCATCATCATCGCGGCCTGCTTCCCCCGCCTGCTGCGGATGATCTTCTATGACGTGCTGCCCCTGATGGGCATCACGCTGACGTTCGCGGAGCGGCGCGCCCTGGTCCTGTTCGCCTACGCGTGGCTGGCCGGCTCGATGCTGGTCGCCTACCTGGGCAAGGCCGTCGAGCCGCGCCGCTTCGGCCGGCCGCTCTCGGCCGCGTTCATCTACATCGCCGGCTACGGCCCGCTGCTGTGCGCGTGCACGTTCGCGTCCTACATCAAGGAACTGCGAGGCGCCGAGATGACCTGGGACAAGACCGAGAAGACCGGCAAGGTGGCGATGCCGGTATGACCGGCGGGACCCGGAGAGGGCGGCCGCGATGAGGGAGACCCTGCTCGGACTCGAAGGGCTGCTGGTGGCCGTGGTCATGCTGGCGGCGCTGCCGCTGATCGTGGCTGACTACCAGTTCCTGCTGGTCGGGCTGCACTTCCGGCGGCTGCACTATGCGAAGTGCGCACCGTACCTGCCCCGGGTAGCGGTGGTCATCCCGGCCTGGAACGAGGCGGCGGTCATCGGCACCTCGGTCGACCGGCTGATGCATCTCGACTATCCGCTCAGCGCGCTGCGCATCATCGTGGTGGACGACGCCAGCACCGACGCCACCCCGGAGGTGGCGGCGGCCAAGGCCGCCGAGTACCCCGGGAACGTGATCCACCTGCGGCGGGACCGGGGCGGGGACGGCAAGGCCGTCACTCTCAACCACGGGCTGGACCTGGTCCTGGCCGACGACTGGGCCCAGGCCATCCTGATCATCGACGCCGACGTCATCTACGAGCCCGTGTCCCTGCGCCGGATGACGCGCCACCTGGCCGACCCCGGGGTCGGCTCGGTGACCGCCTACATCAAGGAGGGCAGCCGCCCCGGCAACTACATGACCCGGTTCATCGGCTACGAATACATCGTGGCGTCGGCGGCCGCGCGCCGCAGCCAGGAGGTGCTGGGCGCGATCGCCTGCCTGGCCGGCGGCGCCCAGCTGCACTCCCGGGAGAACCTGGAGGCCATCGGCGGCCGGGTGGACACCGGCACGCTCGCCGAGGACACCGTGACCACGTTCCAGACCCAGCTCGGCGGCCGCCAGGCCGTGTTCGAGCCGCACGCGGTGGTGTGGTCGGAGGAGCCCGGCAGCATCGGGGCGCTGTGGCGCCAGCGGCTGCGCTGGGCCCGCGGCAACATGCAGGTCACCCGCAGGTTCAAGCGGGTCTGGTTCCGGCCGCAGGCCGGCAGCCGGATGGGCGGCATCACCTTCGGCCTGATCTGGTTCTGCCTGCTCCTCCTGCCCGCCCTCATGGTGTGCGCGTCGGCGTCGCTGGTCACCCTGTTCTTCATCAACCACCACCTGGCCTTTACGGCCTTTCACGTGCTGTGGCTCCTGAACGTGGTCACCTACGTGTTCATCACCTCCTTCGCCCTGCTCATCGATCCGCAGATGGCCCGGCGGACCTGGAAGGAAGCGCTGCTGTTCCCGGGCGTGGTCAACGTGGTCATCCTGCTGGCCGCCATCCTGCCCGGCCCGCTGAGCCTGCTGGCCCGGACGCTGCTGTCGGCCGCCGGGGTGCCGGTGAGCAGCGGCCTGATCCTGGGTGTCCAGCTGTTCACCTACATCTGGGTGGCCGCCTGCATGGGCGTGGCCTACCTGGGCAAGGTGGCCGAGTCGCGCCGCCTCGGCTGGCTCACCGGGCCCCTGTTCGTCTACGCCGGCGGTTACGGGCCGCTGCTGTGCGCGGTCACCGCCGCGGCCTACCTGAAGGAACTCCGGCACGCCGAGGCGCGCTGGGAGAAGACGGAGAAGACCGGCAAGGTGGTGGCGGCCACATGAACGGCCCGGCGCCACAGCGGCCCCCCGCCGGGCCGCC
>JAOPYP010000742.1 GCA_025964635.1 Actinomycetes bacterium
TTCGGCGCGCCCGCGTCGCTGGCCGTCACCGCGCTCGGCCGGGCCGTGGTCCCGGTCCCGGGAGGCGGCGGCCGGCCCGGGCACCGGATCCGGCTCACCGCCGACCTGGGCGGCGGGTGGCGGCCCGGCTACGCGGGCCGTCAGTGGGACTCGACCACCACGCGGACCAGCGCGGAGCTGCGGGCCATGCTCGGCTCGGTGGGGGCCGCCCGCCCGGCCGCGGCCAAGGACGTGTCGATGGCCGGGATCGCCGGGACGCTGGGCATGCTGGCCGAGGCCAGCGGCTGCGCCGCGGTGCTCGACGTGGCCGCCGTGCCCCGCCCGGACGGGGCGACCGCGGGCGACTGGCTGACCTGCTTTCCCGGCTTCGCCATGCTCACCGCGGACCAGCCGGGCGCCGCCGCACCACCTGCCGGGCCGGCGGCCAGCGCCGAGTGCGGCGAGCTGGTGCCCGGGTCCGGGGTCCAGCTGCGCTGGCCCGACGGCGAGCTGACGGTCGCGCTACCGGGCCCGGTCACAGGACTGGGGCGATCATGAGCGAGTTGCTGATGGCGGCGGTGGCCGCGCCGTTCGACCGGGATCTGGAGGCTGACTTCGCCCGGATCGAGAAGCTGGTCGCGGCGGCCCGGGAGCGCGGCGTGCGGCTGCTCGCGCTGCCCGAGGCGGCGCTGGGCGGGTACCTGGCCACGCTGGACGGCAGCGCGGGCGCTCCCCCGGCGCTGGCCCCGGACGGCCCGGAACTCCGCCGCCTGGCCGCGATCGCCGGGGACCTGGTGGTCACCGCCGGGTACTGCGAGGACGGCGGGGACGTGCTGTACAACAGCGTGGCCTGCGTGTCCGGGGACGGCCTGCTGGGCCACCACCGCAAGGTGCACCAGCCGCTGCACGAGGACAGCAGCTACCGCGCCGGGGAGGAGTTCACGGCCTTCGACACGCCGGTCGGCCGGCTCGGCATGATGATCTGCTATGACAAGGCGTTCCCCGAGTCGGCCCGGGCGCTGGCGCTGGACGGGGCGCAGATCGTGGTCTGCGTCTCGGCGTGGCCGGGCAGCCGCACCAACCCGGCCGCCGACCTGGCCCAGGACCGGTGGAAACGCCGCTTCGACCTGTTCGACCAGGCCCGCGCGCTGGAGAACCAGATCATGTGGCTGTCGGCCAACCAGTCGGGCGAGTTCGGCTCGATGCGCTTCGTGGCCAGCGCCAAGGTGGTGGCCCCGGGCGGGGAGATCCTCGCCGATACCGGGGTGGCGGCGGGCATGGCCGTCGCCGGGCTCGACGTCCCGCGCGCGCTGGAGGACGCCCGCCGGTCCATGGGCCACCTGCGCGACCGGAGGCCGCACGCGTACGCGGTCGACCCGGACTGACCGGGGGACAATGTCCGCATGGGACTTCTCGGCATCGGGGCCACCGCCGCCAGCTTCGGCCGCGACCTGGCCTTCGATACCGACCGGATCGCCGCGCTGATCGAGCACGCGCGCCGCTCCGGCGTCGGGCTCCTGGTCCTGCCGGACGCCGCGCTCGGCGGCTACCTCGACGACCTGCGCCATCCGGACCCCGCCGCGCTGCCACCGGCGTTGGGGCTCGACGACAGCTACGTGCGCAAGGTGGCCGGCCTGGCCGCGGAGATGGTCGTCTGCCTCGGGTTCTGCGAGGCGGACGGGGACCGGCGGTACAACAGCGCGGTGTGCGTGAGCGGGGACGGCGTGCTCGGCCACCACCGCAAGGTGCACCAGCCCGCCGGGGAATCAGCCGCGTACAGCGCGGGTGACAGCTTCCGGGCGTTCGACACCCCGGCCGGGCGGATCGGGATGCTGATCGACTACGACAAGACGTTCCCCGAGTCGGCCCGGGCGCTGGCCCTGGACGGGGCCGAGATCCTGGCCTGCCTGTCCGCGTGGCCGACCAGCATCACCAACCGGGCGCCGCGGATGGCCCAGGACCGCCAGTCCCGGCTGTTCGACCTCTACGACCAGGCCCGGGCGGCCGAGAACCAGGTTGTGCTGGCCTCGTCCAACCAGACCGGCGCGCATGGCCGGATGCGCTTCCTGGGCCAGGCCAAGGTGGTCGGCCCGGCCGGCGACATCCTGGCCCGTACCTGGTCCAAGGCGGGCGTGGCCACCGCCGTGCTCGACGTCCAGGCCGAGATCGCGCTGGCCCGCCGGGTGCTGAACCACCTGGGTGAGCTGCGGCCGGCCAGCTACCGGGGCCGCGGATGACGGGGCCGGGAGCCCGGGCCGGGGTGGGCCCGCTCCGGATAGCGCTGCTCAGCTACTCGACCAGGCCGCGCGGCGGCGTGGTGCACACGCTGGCCCTGGCCGAGGCGCTCGCCGCGGCCGGGCAGGACGTCACGGTGTGGACCCTGGGCCGCGGTGGTGACCGCGGGTTCTTCCGCCCGGTCGATCCCCGGGTGGGCCAGCGGGTGGTGCCGTTCCCCGAGATCGACGGCGAGCAGGTCGGCCCGCGGATCCTGCGCTCCATCGCCGTGCTGCGGGACGCGTTCGACGGGTCGGCCTACGACATCGCGCACGCCCAGGACTGCATCAGTGCCAACGCGGCGGGCCGGTGCGTCCGGACCGTGCACCACCTGGATCACTTCACCACCCCGGAGCTCGCGGCCTGCCACGAACGGGCCATCACCGAGCCGTACGCACACGTCTGCGTGTCCGCGGCGGTCGCCGAAGAGCTCCGGGCCGGGTGGGGGCTGGAGGCCGCGGTCATCCCGAACGGCGTGGACGCCGCGCGGTTCGCCGCCGCGGCCGGCCGTGATGCGGCCGCGGTGGCGGCCCGCCGGGGGTGGCGGGCCCGGCTGGGGCGCTATGTGCTCGCGGTCGGCGGCATCGAGCCGCGCAAGGGCTCGCTGGAACTGCTGGAGGCGTACGCGCTGCTGGCCCGTGAGCGTCCCGGAATGCGGCTGGTCATCGCGGGCGGGGAGACCCTGTTCGACTACCGGGAGTACCGGGCCGCCTGGGAACTGCGGGCCGGGGATCTGGGCGTGTCCCCCGAGGTGCTGGGCCCGGTGCCCGAGCCTGATCTGCCGTCCCTGGTCGCCGCGGCCGGCGTGTTCGCGTTCCCGTCCACCCGGGAGGGTTTCGGTCTGGCGGCCATGGAAGCCCTGGCCGCGGGCGTCCCGGTGGTCGCCGCCGACCTGCCGGTTCTGCGCGAGTTCCTGGTCGGCGCGGCGCTGTTCGCCGCGTCCTCGCACGGGTTCGCGACTGCGCTGGGGGACGC
>JAOPYP010000452.1 GCA_025964635.1 Actinomycetes bacterium
GGTCCGCTCCGTCTCGGACAGGCCGGGAAACGGCGCGCGGCGCGTGGTCCCGGTCGAGGTGAACGTGGTCGCGCCGGGCCGGTGCGGGATCCCGGCCTCCCAGTCGAGGTCGCCGCCGCGGCGGAACACCGGCACCAGGTCGCAGAGCTCAGGGTGGACCGGGCCGCAGTGGTAGCACTCGTTGTAGTTCTCCAGGATCACCTTCCAGTTGGCGGCCACGTCGTAGCGCAGCCGCGCCCCGGTGCGCAGGTCGGCCAGGGGGTAGGCCGCCACCCGCGCCGGGACCTCCCCCAGCGTGGCCGGGAGCGGGTCCGCGGGACCGGGGCCGGCAGGCGGCTCGAGCCGGGCGAACACGAACCCGCCCCAGCTGGCCACGTCCACCCCGTGCAGCGACAGCGCGGCCCGGTGCTCGCGCAGCGCAGGCAGGAACGGCGCGGCGCGCAGCGTCCCGTCCAGCGCGTACGTCCAGGCGTGGTACGGGCACCGGATGGCGCCCGGGAACTGGCCGCTGGCCACCGGGCCGGCCGCACGCGGACCGGCGAGGGGCGGGCCGTCCGCGGAGTGGCCTCCGGCCCGGGGCACCAGCCGCGAGCCGCGGTGGCGGCACAGGTTGTAGTAGCCGGCCAGGGCGCCCCCGTCAGTCCGGGTCACGATGATGCTCTCCCCGGACACGTCCGCGGCCAGGTAGCTGCCCGGTTCGGTGAGGTCGTCGCCGCGGCCGACGCAGAACCAGCCGGGCAGCAGCACCTGGTCCCGTTCGCGGGCGAACTCGGCCTCGCTGGTGTAGCTGCGGCCGGGCAGGGTGCGCTGCAGCGGCACGCCGTCGTCCCATGACACGTCCGCCTCCGGTGCCACGCCGGCCCCGTCTACCACGTCCGCCTCTGCTGCCACGCCCGCCTGGTCTGCCACGCCGACTCCATCTGGCACGCCGACCTCGTCTGCCACAGCGGCCTCCTCAGTCGTCCGAATACGGGTACCGGGGCGACACCGGCCGTCCCGCGGCGAACCGGCCCGGCCAGAACGGGGTGATGTCGACGCTGTCCGCGACCGGACGGCCGGTGACCAGGGCCGCGACCGCCTCGCCGACCGCCGGGGAGATCTTGAAGCCGGTGCCGGAGAAGCCGGCCGCCAGCACCAGCCCGGACAGGCCGGGCAGCTCGCCGAGCATCGGCCGGCCGTCCGGGGTCATGTCGTACACGCCGGTGACGCCGCCGGTTAGGCCGGCGTCGGCCAGCGCGGGCACCCGCCGGGCCGCCGCCCCGACCAGCGCGGCGAGCCCGTCCGCCCGGTCTCCCGCCCCTGCGGCCATCATCGTGGTGCGTTGTGCGCCGTCCGCGGCGCACAATGAACCACGTTGAGCTTGGGCAGGGCTGGCGGGGGGCGCCCCGCCGGGGCCCGCCACGCTGTCCGGGTCCACGCCGCGCGGGCCGGTGAAGCTGCCCACCAGCGTCCTGGTGCCGCCCGCCTCAGGCCGGAAGTAGGTCTGGGTGGTCGAGTCGATGCAGGCTACGGGGGTGCCCTGCCCCGGCGCATGGCTGAGCACCGCGACCTCGTGGAACTCGGTCTCGATCGGCAGGTCCACGCCGATGCTGGCCAGCAGGGCCGGGGACCACACCCCGGCCGCGGCCACCACCACCCCGGCGTACTCCGGACCGTCCGCGGTCTCGATGCCGGTCACCCGGTCACCGTCACGCAGCAGCGCCCGGACCGGCGCGTGCGGCCGGTAGCGCACCCCGCGCTCCCGCGCCGCGGCCAGCAGGTCCCCGGCGACCAGCGCGCCGTCCCCGTAACCGCCGTCAGGCTCCCACGCCACCTCGGACAGGTCATCGGTGCGGAACCCTGGCGCGAGCGCGGCGAAGTCCCCGGCGGCCAGCACCTCGGCGCGGGCCCCGCAGTCCTGCTGCATGGCCACGTTGGCCCGGAGCGCGTCCTCCTCGCCAGGCAGGACGATGCGGGCGAATCCGGTACGCCGGACGAACGGCGGGCGGCCGGTCAGCCCGGCCCAGTCGCCGAACATCCGGTCGCTGCGCACGGCCAGCTCGACCTCGGGACGGAAGGTGTAGTGCATGCGGATCATCGCGGAGGACCGGCTGCTCATCCCCGACCCGGCCGTGCCGCGGTCCACGACCAGCACGTCGCCGGCCCCGAGGCGGCTGAGGTGGAACGCGGTGGAGGCGCCGGCCACCCCGGCCCCGACGATGATGACGTCCGCGCTCATGAGGTGGTTCCCGCTCGCCGGGGAACTCCACGGCGTCCGCCTGGCTGGCTCACGCAGCCCGCCTCCGTCCGTATTTGCGGTCGCGCCGCAGGTCAGCCAGGACCCTGTGCGCGGCGTTGTAGCCGGGCGCCCCGGTGACGCCGCCGCCCGGGTGGGCGCCGGCGCCGCACAGGTACAGGCCGCGGACCGGGGTGGCGTACCGCGCCCACCCGGGGACCGGCCGCATGTGGAACAGCTGGCCAGGCTGGATGTCGCCGTGGAAGATGTTGCCCTCGGTCAGCCCGTAGGTGCGCTCCAGGTCCAGCGGGGTGAGTACCTGCCGGGCCAGCACGGCGCCGGGCACGTTGGGGGCGAACTGCCCGATCCGGGCCAGGACCCGGTCGCCCAGCTCGTCCCGGCGGCGGTCCCAGGTCCCCTCGGCCAGCCGGTACGGCACGTACTGCACGAAGCAGGTCATGATGTGCCGGCCGGCCGGCGCCAGCGAGGGATCCACGGTGGACGCCACCACGCAGTCCACGAACAGCTCCTCGGCGCCGGCCAGCTCGCCGCGCTTGGCCCGGTCGTAGCAGGCGTCGGCCACGGCGAGGTCGGGCGGCAGGGTGAACAGCGCCCGCTGGCCCGGGGCCGCGTCCGCAGGCATGCCCCGGACCTGCGGCTCGGCGTCCAGCACCAGGTTGACCTTGGCGCAGGGGCCGTCCATGGTGATCCCGGCCACCGCGGCCCGGAAGTCCCGGGGCAGGTCGGCCTGGTCCACCAGGTGCAGGAAGGTCCGCTTGGGGTCGGCCCCCGACAGCACCACCCGGGCGGTCAGCTCCTCGCCGCTGGCCAGCGTGACCCCCTGCGCCCGGCCCCTGGCCACCTGGATCCGGGCCACCGGCGTCCCGGTCCGGATCCGCATCCCGTGCGCCTGCCCGGCCGCGGCGATCGCGTCGCTGATCGCGCCCATGCCGCCCATCACGTGCCCGAAGAAGCCCTGCACCGCGTCGTCGCCGCCGGTGAGCAGGTGGAAGAGCAGCCCGATTAGCGTGCCCGGCTGGTAGGGACCGCCGTGCTTGCCGTACAGGTTGTTGGCCAGCAGGAGCGCCTTGGCCGGCCGGGACTCGAACCGCTCGTCGATGAACTGGCCGAGGCCGCCGGTCAGCATCCGGGTCAGGCCCTCCACGTCCGTGCCCCGCAGCCCGCGCAGGTGCCGGCCAACCCGCAGCGCCTCGCTGACCCGGCGGACGCCGGTGGCCCGGGTGTCCGGTGGCAGCTCCATGAACAGCGGCTGCAGCCGGGCGGCCAGCCGGCGCAGCTCGTCGTGCACCTGGCGGAACGCGCGCGCGTCCGCCGGGGAGTACCGGGCGATCCCGGCCGCCGTGCGTTCCGGGTCGTTCCAGTCGGCGACGACCTCGCCGTCGTCCAGTGCGACCTGGAGGGCGGGCTCGCAGGGCACCATGCGCAGCCCGTGCGCGCCCAGGTCCAGCGCCCGGATGACCTCGGGCCGGAGCATGCTCGCGATGTAGGAGGTGGTCGAGGCGCGGCAGCCGGGCGCGATCTCCTCGGTGACGCAGCATCCCCCGGCCGCCTCGCGAGCCTCGACCACCAGCGTGGCCAGGCCCGCGCGGGCCAGCAGGGCACCGGCGGTCAGGCCGTTGTGGCCGGCCCCGACCACGATGACGTCCCAGCCCGGTGTGGCAGTCATGCGATAGGTTCCGTTTTCTGACTAAAGGTCATTTAAGCGGTCGGAGCTGAGCAAAGTATGGTTAGCTCAGCTCTTGAAAGTCAATGAACGCGGGCAGGTTGCTATATGACTACTGGTCAGGGAACGGCCATGCGGTCGGCGCGCCGGGCCCCGGAACGGCAGCGCGCCCGGCAGGAGCGGATCCTCCAGGTGGCCATGGAGCACTTCGCCCGGAGCGGCTACGAGGAGGCGCGCGCCGAGGAGATCGCCGCCGAGGCGGGTGTGTCCAAGGGTGCGGTGTTCGGCTACTTCGAGACCAAGGCTGGCCTGTTCCTGGCCGCCTACCAGGCCGCGGCCCGGTCCTTCCCGGCCTACCTGGACGCGCCGCCCGGGGTCCGCGAGGATGGCTTCTTCGCGGTCCTTCGCTACTGGGTCGCCCGCACCCCGCACCTCGTTCACGAGGACTGGATCCCGTACCGGGTCACGCTGATCGGCAACTACTGCGCGGGACTGCAGCTGCGCCGCGAGATCACCCAGTTCCTGGCGCGCGAGGACCCGTACGGGACCCGGGCGTTCGTCCGGTTCGGCATCGACCGCGGTGAGGTGCGCCGGGACATCGACCCTCTGATGATCGTCTCCATGGTCGACTGGCTGACGGACCGGGTCCAGGACGCGATGGTCACCGAGGAGCTCGACCCGGGCCTGTTCGGGTCCCGCACCCAGCCGCCGGAGGAGCGGGACCGGCGGGTGAGCGAGTTCATCGAGTTGCTGCGCAGCGCGGTGGCCACGCGATGATCGTGCGCCAGGCGGGCATCCCGATGCCGGACGGGGTCGAGCTGGCCGCCACGGTGTACCTGCCCGACGACGCGGGCAGCGCGCCGGTCCCGGCCCTCCTGGAGTACCTGCCGTACCGCAAGGACGACGCGATGCTGGCCCGCGACCACGACCTGTACGCGTACATGGCCCGGTCCGGTTACGCCGGGGCGCGGGTGGACATCCGCGGCACCGGGCGCAGCGGCGGGACGCTGCCCGAGGGCGAGTACACCGAGACCGAGCAGCGCGACGCGGAGACGATCATCGCCTGGCTGGCCGGCCAGCCGTGGTGCACCGGCGCGGTCGGCATGTGGGGCATCTCGTGGGGCGGCTTCAACGCGATCCAGGTCGCGCTGCGGCGTCCCCCGGCGCTGAAGGCGATCCTGGCCGTGGACGCCTCCGACGACCTGTTCCACGACGACGTGCACTACATCGACGGGCTGCCGCACCTCGACGAGTACGCGCTGATGATCGACCACCTGACCATGCTGCCGCCCGCTCCGGACTTCCCGCTCGGCGACGGCGCGCTGGCCCGGATGGACACCGAGCCCTGGCTGATCAGCGTCCTGGCCCAGGCCCAGGACGGGCCGTTCTGGCGGCGCGGGTCGCTACGTCCGGACTACGGGCGGCTCACGGTGCCCGCCTACCTGATCGGCGGCTGGTACGACGGGTACCGGGACTCGGTACCGCGGATGCTCGCCCACGTCCCGGCCCCGGTCAAGGTGCTGATCGGGCCGTGGAACCACACCTACCCGCACAACGCGGTGCCCGGCCCGGCCATCGAGTGGCGCGCGGACGCGGTCCGCTGGTGGGACCACTGGCTCAAGGGCGCCGACACCGGGATCATGTCCGAGCCGCCGGTCACCGTGTACGTGCGGCACTGGCATCCGCCGGACGTGGAGCTGGCCGAGATCCCCGGGCGGTGGCGGCGGGAGAACGCGCTGCCGCCGGAGCGGGCCGAGTCCCGGACCTGGTTCTGCGGCCCGGAGGGGTCGCTGTCCGCCGAGCCGCCCGCCGCGGCCACCCGGTCGCTGCGGTACGTGCCGTCGGCCGGGATCGCCGCGGGCCACTGGTGGGGCGAGCTCACCGCCGACCAGCGGGACGCCGACGCCTGGAGCCTCACGTTCGACTCTCCGCCGCTCGACGCGGACACCGAGATCCTCGGCTTCCCCCGGGTCGAGCTGTGCGGGAGCGCGGATGCCGGGCCGCTGCACTGGTTCGCGCGGCTGAGCGACGTCGCGCCGGACGGGACCGTCACGCTGGTCACCGGGGCCGGCCGGGCCGGGGGGCCGGATCCGCTGCGCGACCCCGCCGGGCCTGACCCCGCCGGGCCCGGCCCGGCCGCTGAGGGGGCGCTGCCGCTGGAGCTGCACGTCACGTCGTGGGTGTTCGCGCGCGGGCACCGCATCCGGCTGTCGGTGTCCAACGCCCTGTGGCCGATGATCTGGCCGACGCCGTCCCCGGCCACCTCGCAGCTGCGGCTCGGCCCGGCCGGGACGCGGCTGGTGCTGCCCGTGATCCCCGCCGCGGATCCGGCGTTCGCCGGCCCCCCATGGCCGGAGCCTGAGTTCCCCAGACCCGGGCCGGAGGAGCACCCTGACGGGGTCCGGCACTGGGGCGAGATGCTGCCCGTGCGCTGGACCGTGCACCGCGACGAGACCGGCACTGTCGCCGTGTCCTGGCGCGGCACCTCCGGATCGGAGTTCCCCTGGGGCCGGGTCGTGGACCAGGAGTACCTGCGCTACGAGGTGCACGACGGCCGGCCCGCACAGGCGTCCGCGCACGGCGAGGCCCGGACTGAGGTGCATCTGGACGGCCGGCTGCTGGTCACGTCCTCCACCCTGGACCTGGGCGGGGACGAGACCTCGCTGCGCTACCGCTTCCGCCGCGAACTGCGGTCGGACGGGCTGGTCATCCGCGAGCGCACCTGGGAACGCCGCTTCCCCCGCAACCCCTGGTAACCCACCGGGCCCGGGAGATCCACCAGCCCTGGTAACCACCGGGGCCCGCCGGACGGACGAATCTCCATGATCCTGGGCAATCGGTGCTGCGATTTCGCACCAACCGCCCAGGATCATGGGCGGCCGCGATGCTGCGGCTCAGAGCAGGGCCGTTTCCCGGGGCCGGGCGGCGGCCGGGGAGGCGGAGGGCTGGGCCCGCCACACCCAGGTCTTGTACGACCAGTAGCGGAAGAGCGTCGCCAGCGCGATACCGGTGACGAGGGCGACGTTGTAGGTCAGCTTGCCGTGCAGGCCCAGCAGGTAGGTGCTGAACCCGAGGCAGGCCAGCTGAATGCCCAGCCCCACACCGTTGAGCAGGAGGAACAGGATGCCCTCGCGCTGCACGCCGCTGCGCTGGCGGGACCGGAATGTCCAGTAGCGGTTGCCTGCGTACGAGACGCCCATGGCCGCGATCGTGGCGATCATGTTGGAGTTGAGCGGTCCCAGCCCGGCCCGGAAGTGCAGCAGGTTGGTGCCGGCATCGGTGACGAGGAAGGCGAGCACCCCGACGATGCCGAACTTGCCCAGCTCGGAGGCGAGCAGGCGGAACCGGGCGTACAGCGCGCGGACAGCGTTCACGCAACCGAGGCTAACCGGGCGTTGCGCGGAAACCGGGCGTGCGGCCCGAGGGATAAGCACACCGTAATCACCCGGTCCCGCCCCGACCGGGGAGCCGGCTCAGAACAGGACGTAGAGCTTGCGGATGGTCTCGTGGATCTGCCAGGTGCCGGCCCAGCCGACCGGGAACACGGCGCTGTCGCCGGGGCCGATGTCCTGCGGCTCGCCCCCGTCCGGGGTCACCGTCATCCGGCCGCTGACGATGTGGATGGCCTCGTTGGTCTCCAGCTTCCAGTAGGACGGGCCCGGGGTGCACTCCCAGACGCCCATCTCCAGGTCGCCGTCGGCCCAGGTCGTGGTGCCCGACGTCTGCATGGGGTCGCCGGTGGCCTCGGCCAGGGGACCCCAGTCCTCGAGGTCGCCGTGCAGCGCGGCGGCGGACAGGAAGGGGGTTACCGCGGTGGTGTCGGTCATGGTGTGACTCGGTCCTCTCAGTGTTTCCCGGTGCTCGGATTCAGGCTGACTGCGGGAACGGCAGCGCGATCGGGTCCGCGGGCACCTTGCTGCGGCCCTGCTCGTCGAACCGGTCCAGGCCCAGGCCCGCGGTGTCCACCACCGCGGAGAAGCCGTTCTGGGTCAGGTCCGCCGCGGCCCGGGCCACGCCGGGGCCCCACATCATGCCGGCCCCGCCCGCCGCGGCCACCGTCACCCCGGGCACCGGGCCATCCGGGCCGAGCGCGGGACCGATGATCGGCAGGTGGTCGGGGGTGTAGTCGATGGTGGCCGCCCACAGCCGCCGCAGCCCGAGCCCGGCGGCCACCGGGACGAGCTGGTCCAGCCGGGCGCGCATCAGGGCCAGGTAGGCCTCATCCACCTCGGTGGCCCAGCCGGGCGGCTCCTCGGGGTTGCTCATCCCGAACAGCAGGCCGCCTTCTTCTGGCCGCCAGTACAGGCCGGAGGCCACGTCGAAGACCATGGGCACCCGGAAAGGATCCAGGTCAGGGTGGGGCTGGGTGACCGCGACCTGGTGCCGGGCCCCGCCCACCGGAATCCGCAGCCCGGCGAGCCGGCCCACCTCGGCCAGCTTCGGGCCGCCGGTCAGCACGACCGCGCCGGCCGTGACCGGGCCCGCAGTGGTGTCCACCCCGGTGACCCGGTCCCCCTCGCGCCGCAGCCCGAGGAACCGGACCTGCTCCCGCACGACCACGCCGGACCGGGCCAGGGCGATCGCGTAGGCGGTCACGTTGCGCGGCGGGGTGATGTAGCCGTCATCGGCGCAGAAGGTGCCGCCCAGGGTCTGCCCGGGGGCCAGGGTCGGGTTGCGCTCGTCCACCTCGGCCGGGCTGAGCCACTCGACGTCCACGCCCAGCTCTAGCTGCATGGCCATCCGTGTCCGGGCCGCAGTGACCTCGGCCCCGGTGAAACACGGCAGCAGGTAACCCTGGGCCACGAAGCCCGAGTCGAAGCCGAGTTCGTCGCGCTGGCGCCGGTAGAAGCTCTGGGACCATTGCGCCAGGCGCACCGCCTCGGGGGTTCCGCCCTGGGCGCGGACCACACCCGCGGCCCGGCTGCTCGCCCCCTGGCCGAGCATCCCCTTCTCGAGCAGGACGACGCGCAGGCCATCCCGGCGGAGGAAGTAGGCGCACCACGCGCCCACGGTCCCGCCGCCCACGACGACGACGTCCGCAGTGTCCGCATGACCGGTGAGGGGCATTGGCACGAACCCGATGCTGACATAAACTGAACAGTCAGTCAAGGTAGGGGGCGGCGACCGGGGCAGCACCGGCCCCGGCGGACGGGTGCGGACGAACTCGGCGAGGAGCTCAGCGTGTACGGATTGTCAGGCGAGGATCTAGCCATCCAGGCGCGGGCCGCGAAGTTCGCGGACGAGCTCATCCCGCTTGAGGTGGAGGCCGAACTGGCCGGCGGTGACCTGCCGCCCGACGTGGTCGCCGGGCACGCCAAGCGGGCCCGCGAGCTCGGGCTGACGTCCACCAACATGCCCCGCGAACTAGGCGGCGGTGGCTGCACGACCCTCCAGCAGGTCCTCGTCCAGGAGCAGATGGGCCGCGTGACCAACGCGCTGGGCTGGGTGGCAGCCACTCCCCCGTCGTGGCTGCCACCCGTCGCCACCCCGGATCAGATCGAGCACTTCGTCCGGCCGGCCATCGCGGGGGAACGCGAGGAGTGCTACGCGATCACCGAAGAGGGCGCCGGATCCGACGTGGCCGCCCTGGAGGCCACCGCCCGCCGGGACGGCGGGGACTACCTGCTGAACGGGGTCAAGTGGCACGTGACCTCGTTCAACACGGCCGACTACGCGTTCTTCCAGGGCGTGCTGGACGGCGGGCCGCACGCCGGCGAGCACGCGATGTTCCTGGTCGACCTGCCCAGCCCGGGGGTGACGGTGGTCCGCACCCCCGCCTATTCGCACACGATCAGCCACCACCACCCGATCGTGGCGTTCACCGACGTCCGGGTGCCTGCCGCGCACCTGATCGGTGCGGAGGGTGACGGGATGTCGTTCGCCTACGAGTGGTTCCGGTTCGAGCGGCTGATGGTCGCGGCCCGCTGCCTCGGCGCCGCGCAGCGGCTCACCGAGGAGATGACCACGTTCGCCACGGACCGGCAGGTCCAGGGCCAGCCGATCAGCCAGTTCGGCACCGTCGCGGCCATGCTGGCGGACAGCCTGACCGAACTGTTCGCGGCCCGGTCACTGGTCTACGAGACGGCCCGCGGCATCGACCGCGGCGGCGACGTCAAAATCGCGCACGCGCAGTGCTCGATGGCCAAGCTGTACGCCTCGGAGATGGCCGGCCGGGTCGCCGACCGCGCGGTGCAGGTGTTCGGCGGCCGGGGCTACATGCGCGAGAACGTGGCCGAGCGCTTCTTCCGGGAACTGCGGGTCGAGCGCATCTGGGAAGGCACCAGCGAGGTCCAGCGGTCGATCATCGCCGCCCAGATGACCAAGCGCGGCCCGGCCGCCCTGGCCTGACCC
>JAOPYP010000477.1 GCA_025964635.1 Actinomycetes bacterium
GCTCGTCGTGATGCGGCACTGCGGCCGCCGCTCGACGCGGCCGCCCTCAACGCCCGCCTGGTCCGCCCCGGGGGCCTGTGGCGGGAGATCCGGGTGACCGGGGAAACCGGCTCCACCAACGCCGACCTGCTGGCGGAGGCGCGGGCGGGGGCGGCCGAGGGCCTGGTGCTGGTGACCGAGACCCAGACCGCGGGCCGGGGACGGCTGGGCCGGTCCTGGTCCAGCCCGCCGCGCGCCGCGCTGACAGCCTCCGTGCTGCTGCGCCCGGCGGCGGTGCCGCCGCCCGCCCGGGCCTGGCTGCCGCTGCTCACCGGGATCGCGGTGGCGGCCGCGCTGCGCGCCGAGGCGGGGGTCACCGCCGGCCTGAAGTGGCCGAACGACGTGCTGGTCGGGGACCGCAAGATCGCCGGGATCCTGGCCGAGGCGCACGGCGACGCGATCGTGGCCGGGGTCGGGCTCAACGTGACGCTGACCAGAGCTGAGCTGCCGGTGCCCACCGCGACCTCGCTGCTCCTGGAGAACGCGGCCTGCCTGGACCGCGGGCGGCTGCTGGCCGCCGTGCTCACCGAGCTGGCCAGCCGGTACACGGCGTGGGCCGCCGGACCGGACGCGGCACAGCCCGGCAGAGACGCGGCGGCCCCCGACGGAGCCGCCCTGCGGGCGGAGTACCTGCGCTGGTGCGTCACCGTCGGCCGCGAAGTCCGCGTGGAACTGCCCGGCGGCACGTTGCTGACCGGCACGGCCACTGACGTGGATCCCACCGGCCGGCTGGCCGTGCGGACCGGCTCGGGCACCACGCTGGTCGGCGCGGGCGACGTCGTGCACGTCCGCTGAGCCCGTTCCATGCCACGATGTTGCGCTATGAGCATGGAAAGCCAGCTCTCCGACGGAGAGCAGAGCGTGCTGACGCTGCACCCGCACTGGAAGACGCTGCTGCGGCCCGCCCTGCTCCTGTTCGTCGTGATCGTCGCGGCGGCGGCGCTGCTGATCGTGATCCCGCCGGGACGGCTGGCCGGACCGGGCCGGATCGCGGTCGGGGTGGTGGCCCTGGTCCTGGCCGTGGCGGGCTTCGGCGTCCCGTTCCTGCGCTGGCAGACCACTACCTACCGGCTGACGACCCGGCGGCTCAGCCTGCGCAGCGGCATCCTGACCCGCTCGGGCCGGGACTTCCCGCTGGTCAGGATCAGCGACGTCTCGTTCTCGCAGGGCCCCATCGACCGCCTGCTGGGCTCAGGCGGGCTGGTGGTGGAGTCCGCCGGCGAGCACGGCCAGCTGGTGCTGAGCGGGATCCCCGACGTCCAGGAGGTCCAGGCCACGCTGTTCCAGCTGGTCGGGGACGAGCATCAGCGGCTGGCCCGCGAGGAACAGTAAGGCGTGTCCCGGGAATGGCCGGCGGCCAATCGCGGGTCAGCGCTGGGGCCAGCCCGCCGCACGGGTTAGCCTGCGCTTATGGATGGCATCGAGGTCCGCAGGCACGTGATCGGGCACGGCCCGGTCGCGGAGATCGTGCTCGACCGGCCGGAGGCGCTGAACGCGCTGAACACCGTGATGCTGGTCCGGTTGGCGCAGACCTGCGCCGAGCTGGCCCCGGACACCGGGGTCCGCGCCGTCGTGCTGTCCGCGACCGGGGACCGCGCCTTCTGCGTCGGCGCCGACCTCAGAGAACGGCAGCTGATGACCGACGCGCAGTGGCTGGCCCAGCGGGCGGTGTTCCGCACCGCGTTCGGCGAACTGCTCCGCCTGCCGCAGCCGGTGATCGCGGCCGTGCACGGGTACGCGCTGGGCGGCGGCTGCGAGCTGGCGCTGAACTGCGACCTGGTGGTAGCCGACGAGACCGCGCAGTTCGGCCTGCCGGAGGCCACGGTCGGCCTGGTGCCCGGGTGCGGCGGTACCCAGCTGTCCATGCGCCGGCTCGGCGTGGGCCGCGCCGCCGACCTGCTGCTCACCGGCCGCCGGGTCAAGGCCGCCGAGGCCGAGCGGATCGGGCTGGCCGACCGGCTCGTGCCCGCCGGAACCGCGGACGCCACCGCCCTGGAGATAGCCGGCACTATCGCGGCCAACTCCCCGGTCGCCGTGCGGGCCGCCAAGCGGGCCATGCGCCAGGGCTGGGGGGTGGGCCTGCCCGCGGCGCTGGACATCGAGGACTCGGCCTGGCGGACCGCCGCCCTGTCCGCGGACCGGCGCGAGGGCATCGCGGCGTTCAACGAGAAGCGCGACCCGGTATGGCCGGGGGAGTGAGCCCGGTTATGACCTGCTCTGTCACCACGAACGATGGAGGCCCTGCGTGACCGACCTGCCCCGGCGCGTTTCGTTGCGGGAAGTAGGGCCGCGTGACGGCCTGCAGAATGAGGACCCGGTGCCGACCGGGGCGAAGATCGAGCTGATCAACGCCCTCTCCCAGACCGGCGTGTCCCGGATCGAGGCCGTCTCGTTCGTGCGCCCGGACGCGATCCCGCAGATGGCCGACGCCGACCAGGTGTGGCGCGGGATCGAGCGCACGGCTGCGATCCGGTACTCGGCGCTCGCCCCGAACCTGCGCGGCGCGCGGCGGGCGCTGGACTCCGGGTTCACCGAGGTCGAAGTGGTGGTGTCCGCCTCCGACACGCACAACCGGAGGAATGTGAACCGGGGCACCGAGGAGTCGCTCGACGACATCGCGGTGATCCTCAGCGAGGCGCACGGGCGGGGGGCCACCTGCCAGGTGGTGGTGGCCACCGCGTGGGGCTGCCCGTACGAGGGCGACGTGCCGGTCAGCCGAGTGCTGGCGGTGGCCGGCCGGGCGCTGGCCGACGGGGCGGACTCCATCTCGTTCGGCGACACCACCGGGATGGCCACGCCGCGCCGGGTCACCGAGCTGGTGGGGGAGTTCCGGTCCGCGTACCCCGACGTCCCGCTGAACCTGCACTTCCACAACACCCGGGGCACCGGCCTGGCCAACGTGCTGGCCGCGCTGGAGCTGGGCGTGGACGACTTCGACGCGTCGGTCGGCGGGCTGGGCGGCTGCCCGTACGCGCCCGGGGCCACCGGCAACATCGCGACCGAGGAACTCGTGCACATGGTCGAGGACATGGGCGTGGCCACCGGGGTGGACCTGGAGGCGATGATCGGCGCGGCCGCCGAGGCGGAACGGATCATCGGCCGCCAGCTGCCGTCCCAGGTCCTCCGGGCCGGCCCCCGCACCCGCACGATCCCCCTCTAAAGGCCTGCCCAGCCCTTCCCTAACGGTCTGTCCGAGCCAATGTGGCCGGCGGGGACAGCCTTTCCGGGCCCGCGAACCGGGCGGGGGAGCGACCCGGCGGCCGTTCGCGGACGCTGTGGGTCACGTGGCCGCCCGGACCGGCCACGTTCGGCGCAGCCGGACGCGCCCGGTACGCGGGTCTGGGCCGGGTGACGGCGGGCGGGTACGCTCCCCACGTGGCGGAGCAGCAGGAAACGGGGCAGCGCGAGGCGGGCCAGCGCGAGGCCGCGGATCCGGGCCAGCGCGAGGTCGCGGACCCGGGGCTGCGCAGGCTGCGTGAGCGGATCGAGCAGGGCGGCGCACCCCGGTATCACGAGTCCGCCGCGGCGGCCGGCAAGATGTTCGCCCGGGCCCGGATCGCCGGCCTGGTGGATGACGGCAGCTTCACCGAGGACGGCCGGTACGCCAACGCCCTGGCCGGCGGACTGCCCGCGGACGGGGTGATCACCGGGACCGCCCTGGTGGACGGGCGGCCGGTGGCCCTGATGGCCAACGACTCCACGGTCAAGGCGGGGTCCTGGGGCGCCCGGACGGTCGAGAAGATCATCCGGATCATCGAGAAGGCCTACGCGGACGGCCTGCCCATGATCTACCTGGTCGACTCGGCGGGGGCACGGATCACCGACCAGGTCGACATGTTCCCGGGCCGGCGCGGGGCGGGGAAGATCTTCCACACCCAGGTGCGCGCGTCCGGGGCCATCCCGCAGGTGTGCGCGCTGTTCGGGCCGTCGGCCGCCGGTGGCGCCTACATCCCCGCGTTCTGCGACTTCGTGGCCATGGTGGACGGCAACGCGTCGATGTACCTGGGCAGCCCGCGCATGGTCGAGATGGTGGTCCGGGAGCAGACCACGCTGGAGGAGATGGGCGGGGCCCGGATGCACTGCACCGTGTCCGGCTGCGGCCACTACCTGGCGCCCACCGAGGACGACGCGCTGACCGCGGTCCGTCGCTACCTGTCCTACCTGCCCGCGAACTGGCAGCAGCGGCCGCCGGCCGCCGCCGCCGGGCCGCCGGAGCCGGCCGACCTGGCCGCGCTGATCCCGGACAGCGAGCGGCAGGCGTTCGACATGCGCCGTTTCGTCCGCGGGCTGGTGGACGAGGGCTCCTTCTTCGAGATCCATGCGCTCTGGGCGCGCGAGCTGACCATCGGGTTCGCGAGGCTGGCCGGCCAGGTCACCGGGGTGGTCGCGAACAACCCGATGTTCAAGGGCGGCGTGCTGTTCGTCGATTCGGCGGACAAGGCGGCGCGGTTCATCCAGCTTTGCGACGCGTTCAACGTGCCGCTCCTGTTCCTCGCGGACGTGCCCGGCTTCATGGTCGGCACGTCCGTGGAGAAGCAGGGCATCATCCGGCACGGCGCGAAGATGATCAGCGCGGTGGCCGAGGCCACGGTGCCCAAGATCTGCGTCGTGGTCCGCAAGGCGTACGGGGCCGGCCTCTACGCGATGGCCGGGCCCGGGTTCGAGCCGGACGCCACCATCGCGCTGCCCACCGCGAAGATCGCGGTGATGGGCGCCGATGCGGCCGTCAACGCCGTGTACTACAACAAGCTGGCCGCGGTGGCCGACCCAGCGGACCGGGAGCACGAGACCCAGCGGCTCCGCGCCGAGTACGAGGCGGACATCGACGTGCTCAGGCTGGCCAGCGAGCTGGTCATCGACGACGTCGTGCCGCCGGGTGAGCTGCGCGCCGAGCTGATCCGCCGGTTCGCGGCCGCCGCCGGCAAGGACCGCTCATTCTCAAGGCGACGCCATGGCGTTACCCCGGTCTGACCAAGTCGACCGCAGTCGCCCAGTTGTGCGTGGATTCCCAGGTGGCCGCCATCACGTGATCTACACGGTGTTACGGAGAAGCATAGAGATTCACGCCGTAGCATCTGTGCATGACCTGTGTTCTGCTCGCTGAGGATGACACGTCCATCTCGGAGCCACTCGCCCGGGCGCTGCGCCGTGAGGGGTACGACGTCGACGTGTCGTCGGACGGCCCGGGGACGCTGGAAGCGGCCCAGGCCGGGGGGATCGACCTGATCGTGCTCGACATCGGGCTGCCCCGGCTGGACGGGCTGGAGGTGTGCCGGCGGCTCCGGTCCGACGGGCAGACCGTGCCGGTGCTGATCCTCACCGCCCGGGCGGACGAGGTCGACACCGTGATCGGCCTCGACGCGGGGGCCGATGACTACGTGACGAAGCCGTTCCGGCTGGCCGAGCTGCTGGCCCGGGTCCGGGCCCTGCTCCGCCGCGGCACCCCGGAGACCAACATCGTGCAGGGCGTCCGGGTCGATGGGGATGCCCGGCGGGCCTGGATCGGCGACACGGAGCTCGAGCTCACCACGAAAGAGTTCGACCTGCTGAGCGTCCTGGTGAGCGACGCGGGGAAGGTGGTCACCCGTGAGCAGATCATGCGGGAGGTCTGGGACAGCAAGTGGTGGGGATCCACCAAGACGCTGGACATGCACATCTCATGGCTGCGCCGCAAGCTGGGCGACGACGCACACAACCCTCGCTACATCACCACGGTCCGCGGCGTGGGCTTCCGCTTCGAGCGAGGGGACTGACCCCCCTGCGGGGTGGTGACTGAGCCATGCGCCGCCGCCTGCTCGTCTCCACGCTCGTGGTGGCCGTGACGGCTGTTCTGCTGCTGGGGCTCCCGCTGGCCTTCGTGTTCAGCCGGCTGGAGATCAGCGCCGCCAACCGGCAGGTGCAGCGGGACGCGACCACCGTGGCCAGGACGCTGCAGGACCGGGTGAACGCGGGGCTGCCCGCCGCGGTGAAAGAGGCGTCCGCCGCGGCCCGGTCCCTCCCGGACCGCTACATCAGCGTCCGCCAGGACGGGGTGAGCGAGTTCACCATCGGGGACCGCCCCGAGGTGAAAAGCGCCATCCTCCGGCAGGCGGTGACCAAGGACTTCCGGGTGACCGTGGCCGCTGACCCCTCGGTCGCGTACGGCAGGCTGACCGGCGCCCTGGCGCTGATCGGCGGGCTGGCCCTGGCGGCGGTGGCGGTGGCGGTGGGCCTGGCCATCCTGCAGGCGCGGCGTCTGACCCGGCCGCTGGAGGAACTCGCCAGCGCGGCCGACCGGCTCGGCCTGGGTGACGCGCGCCCGCTGGGCCGCCGGTACGGCGTGGCCGAACTGGACCGGCTGGCGGAGGGGCTGGACGGCTCGGCGCGGAGCATCACCGACCTGCTGTCCGCCGAACGCGACTTCGCCGCGGATGCCTCCCACCAGCTGCGGACGCCACTGACCGCGCTGTCGATGCGGCTGGAGGAGATGATCGCGGCGGCCGGGGACCCCGAGGTGGTCCGGGAAGAGGGCGCCGCGGCCCTGGCCCAGACCGAGCGGCTGACCGAGGTGGTCGGCCAGCTGCTGGGCCGGACCCGGCGGGCGGCCCGTGGCGTGCCGTCGCTGCTGGCCATCGACGACGTGATCGCCCAGCAGGTCGACGAGTGGGACCCGGCCTTCCGCCGGGCCAACCGGAAGCTGGAGGTGGCGGGGGAGAAGGGCCTGTCCGCCTACATCACGCCGGGCGCCCTAGCCCAGGTCATCGCCACCCTGCTCGACAACGCGCTGGTCCACGGGGCGGGCACGGTCACCATCCGCAGCTCGCGGACGCCCAAATCGGTCGTGGTCGAGGTCCGGGACGAAGGCAAGGGCGTCCCGCACGAGCTGGTCCCGCGCATCTTCGAGCGGAACGTCAGCGGCCGTCCCGGCGGCACCGGGCTGGGCCTGGCGCTGGCCCGCGACGTGGCCACCGCCGACGGGGCCAACGTGGTCCTGGTCCGGCCGCGGCCCGCCGTGTTCGCCGTATTCCTGCCCCGCGGCCTGCGCGGGGTGGATGACCCGCCGGTAGTGACGGGCCCCGCTTAGCCCAGGCGCGGGGTGGCCCGGCAGCGTCAGGTTGCGGAGGCCGGCACCGCCGCCGTGCGGCGGCGGTCGGTGATCGCGTGCCAGCCCAGGTAGATGACCGCGGTGATGACGAACCCCGCCTCGAAGGTCAGATCGCCGACCGACGAGACGTGCTTGGGCACGATGCCGACGTACTCGGTCTGGTTCGAGAACAGGATGATCGACACCACGACGCCGACCAGCATGGCCACCGGCCCGGCCCAGTTCGCGTACTTGGTGTCGAACAGGAGCGCCTCGATCCTCCGCGGATCCTGGCGGCGGCGCAGGAACTGGTCGCAGAACACCACGGCCAGCCACGGCGCGATCCAGTAGGCGATGACGAGCAGGAAGTTCTCGTACTTGGTGCCCGCGTCGTGCAGCCCGGTCAGCGCGACGATGAAGCCGATCACGCCGAAGACACCGGCGACGATGGCCCGGCGCAGCCTCAGCGGCAGCTTGATGCCCATCGCGGTGAACGACAGCGCGCCGGAGTAGATGTTCAGCACGTTCGCGGCGATCGCGCCCAGCGCGATAGCCAGCAGGGTGAGGTCGGCCAGGGCGGTGGGCAGGTGGCCGGTGAACGAGCCGGTGGGGTTGGTGACGGCGGCGACCCCGCTGACGGTGGCGGAGGCGGCGCCGGCGGCCTCGAGCAGGACGCAGGACACGAACACCCCGAGGCCGGACCACAGGGCGATGGCCTTCTTGCTGCTGTCCGGCGCGAAGTAGCGGGTGTAGTCGGATGCGTACGGGTTCCAGCCCACCGCGTAGCCGAACGCCGCCCCCAGCGTGAGCAGGAAGCCGCCGATCCCGCCGCCGTGCGACGGCGCGCCCGGGCTGGACTTGGCGAAGATCCAGCACACAGCGACCAGGAAGATGATGGCCAGGATGGGGAACGCGTACCGCTCGAACGCGTGCACCAGGTTGTACCCGAAGAACGCGATCACCAGCTGCACGGCCACGATGATGACCAGGCAGAGCGGCTTCGGCAGGTGGGTGAGCGTGTTCAGCGCGAACGTGCCGCTGACGCTGTTCACCGCGAACCAGCCGATGCCGGCGGTGATCGCGTTCAGCCCGGCCGGCA
>JAOPYP010000482.1 GCA_025964635.1 Actinomycetes bacterium
ACGACGGGGATGATGAGCCCGCTGTACGCGAACACGAAGTAGGCGGAGATGATCTCGGCGCGGCGTTCGGGTGGCGCCAGCCGGTTCGCGGTGGACATGCTGCCGATGAACAGGGCCCCGACGGCGATCCCGCCGACGACATCGCCGGCCAGGAACCAGCCCAGGGAGTTGGTGGCCATCCCCGTGACGACCAGGGCCAGGCCGACGAGGAAGAGCCCGAGCCCGGTGAGCATGACGGGACGGCTGTTGACGCGGGCCAGGCCCAGCTGGGCGACGAGGGCGGCCGCGAAGATCAGGAACGACACAGTTCCCGCGACCGCGAAGTTCACCTGATGCAGCACGCCGCCCACGAAGCCCGGCGCCAGGGAGGTGAACAGGCCGGTCAGCGCGAAGGCGGCGAAGGCGGCCAGCCCGGCGGCGATGAACTCACCCCGGCCTTCGCGGGGCATGGCCAGGCCGGTCAACCGCAGGCTCAGCCGCTGCCGGTTCGTGACCGTCTCGGGCACGAAGGCCAGCGTCAGGCCGGCGATCACCAGGAGGCCGAG
Organism: Actinomycetes bacterium; assembly: GCA_025964635.1. GTDB lineage: Bacteria > Actinomycetota > Actinomycetes > Streptosporangiales > Streptosporangiaceae > RYN-230. The sequence goes on from JAOPYP010000482.1 coordinate 546, forward strand.
GTACGCCTCGAAGACCAGCACGGTGGGCTGGGGCAGGTACTCGGCGAAGAGCCCGGCGATCAGCGGGCCCAGCCCGGCGCCCCCCGTGTTGGACGCCGTGGCCACCATGGATGACCGCCGTGAGTCCGAAGCCTGGAGCATCTCCGTGAGCGCCGCGGGCGCGGCGCCGGTCATCAGGCCGGCCGACAGCCCGGACAGGACCCGGCCGAGATAGAGCCATCCCAGGCTGGGGGCCAGGATGAAGACCACGGTGCTGAGGGCGCTGAAGCCCAGGGCGACGGCCATCACCGGTTTCCGCCCCGCCTGGTCCGACGCCCGCCCGGCCACCAGCAGGGTGACCAGGACCGCCACCGCGTACGCGGCGAAGATCAGCGTCAGGACCGCGGCCGAGAAATGCCAGTGACGCTGGTAGATGGCGTACAGGGGGGCGGGCAGGGAGGTGCCCAGGATCGTGATCGCGAAGATGTAGGCCACGATCCAGAAGGCGGTCTCCCGGGGTGCGGACAGCCGCTGGATCCGCGCCGGGCGGTCGAGGCCGTCGACGCAGGGCCGGTCGGGTGTCCGGACCCGGTGCAATGCCTGGGTCACCGGCACGAGACTGCCTTCCGCCGGCCCGCGGCACATCACCAGATCATGTGGTCCGGGGGGCGAAAAATTTGAAGCTAACGGGCGGGGGGTGACAGCCGCGGGTCATGGGCCGGCGCGTTTACGGTGCCCCCGGAAACGGGCCGAGACTACTTGACCGGGTGATGTCGGCTGCTGGCCTGGCCGGAACGCTGTCGTGAATGACCGCAGGGGGGCGGGAGGGGGCTCATGCTGACCCGCTGGTACCGGACCGGGGTCTTCTATTCGCTGGACGTCGGCCTCTTCCAGGACACCAACGGAGACGGGGTGGGGGACTTCCAGGGCCTGATGGAGCGCCTGGACTACCTCGGCCGCCTGGGTGTCTCGACGCTCTGGCTCAACCCGATGTACCCGTCGCCGCGGCGCGACGGAGGGTACGACATCTGCGATTACTACCACGTGCATCAGCGGCTGGGCAGCCTGGGCGACTTCGCGCTGATGATGCACGAGGCGGGGGAGCGGGGCATCCGGGTCATGCTGGACCTGGTCGTGAACCACACCAGCGATCAGCATCCCTGGTTCCAGTCGGCTCGCTCGGACCCGAACTCGCCCTACCGGGACTGGTACGTCTGGTCGGAGACGGAGCCGCCCGACCGGTTCGAGGGCATGGTGTTCCCCGGCGTCGAGAACGAGATCTGGACCTACGACGAGGTGGCGCACGCCTGGTACCGGCACCGCTTCTACCGGTTCGAGCCTGACCTGAACACGGACAACCCGGCGGTCCAGGAGGAGATCCACAAGATCGCCATGTTCTGGATCGACCTGGGGGTCTCGGGGTTCCGGGTCGACGCGGCGCCGTTCCTGATCGAGCCCCGGCACGGCCCCGATAAGCGGCCCCGGTATGAGTTCCTCCGGGAGCTGCGCGAGTCCATGTCCTGGCACCGGGGCGACTCCGTGATGCTGGCCGAGGCCAACGTGTCGGACGAGGAACTGCGGGAGTACTTCGGGCAGGCTGACGGCACCGCCACCCGGGTGCTCATGGTGTTCGCGTTCCGGCTTAACCAGGCGCTGATCCTGGCCCTGGCCCGGGAGGACGCCCGGCCGGTCGCCGCGACCCTCCGTGAGCTGCCTGACCTGCCCCGGTACGGCCAGTGGGCCACGTTCCTGCGTAACCACGACGAGGTCGACCTCGGCCGCCTGACCGAGGAGGAACGCCAGGAGGTGGCCCGGGCGTTCGCCCCCGACCCGGACATGTGGGCCTACGGGCGGGGCATCCGGCGGCGGCTGGCCCCGATACTCCACGGCGACCGCCGGCGGATCGAGCTCGCCTACAGCCTGCAGATGAGCATGCCGGGCACGCCGGTCATCCGCTACGGCGAGGAGCTCGGCATGGGGGACCGGCTCGACCTGCCCGAGCGGGAGGCGATCCGCACCCCGATGCAGTGGGATCACACTCCGGGCGCCGGGTTCTCCTCCGCCGACCCGCGGGCGTTCACCGCGCCCCTGGTCGAGGACGGCCCGTACTCTTACAAGATCGTGAACGTGACCGACGAGCGGCTCGACCCGAACAGCCTGCTGACGTGGTTCGAGCGCACCCTGCACGCCCTGCGGGAGTGCGAGGAGATCGGCACCGGGGACCACGAGATCATCGACGGCGGGCCGCCCGGCGTCATGGTCCACCAGGCCACCGGGCGGACCGGCACCACGCTGTTCGTGCACAACCTCGCGAACCAGCCGTGCCGCCTCAAGCTCGGCGACCTGCACGACCCGGTGCAGGAGCCGCTCAGCTTCGTGGCCGACTCCGACTACGGTAACGGCGTGGACCTCGATGCGCTGGACGTGGCCGGCTACGGCTACCGCTGGATCCGCCTGCGCCGGATGGTCGGGCAGTAGTGGGGCGCCCGGCTGAGCGGCTGGCCTGGTGGCAGTCCGGGGCGATCTACCAGATCTACCCGCGCAGCTTCGCCGACTCGAACGGCGATGGGGTCGGCGACCTGCCCGGGATCGTCGCCCACCTCGACTACCTGAACGACGGCACGGATGACTCCCTCGGCGTGACCGCCATCTGGCTCTCGCCGTTCTACCGGTCGCCGATGGCCGACTTCGGGTACGACATCGCCGACTACACCGACGTCGACCCGATCTTCGGGACGCTCGGCGATGTCGACGACCTGCTCGAAGGCGCCCACGGCCGCGGCATCAAGGTCGTCGTCGACTGGGTGCCGAACCACACCTCCGACCAGCATCCGTGGTTCGCCGAGTCGGCGAGCAGCCGGGACAGTCCCAGGCGTGACTGGTACGTGTGGCGTGACCCCGCGCCGGATGGCGGGCCGCCGAACAACTGGGAGTCAGTGTTCGCCGCCGTCGGCCCGGCCTGGACATTTCACGCGCCAACCGGCCAGTACTACCTGCATTCGTTCACGCCGCAGCAGCCCGACCTCAACTGGGACAACCCCGAGGTGGAAGCGGCGATGCACGACGTCCTGCGCTTCTGGCTCAACCGGGGCGTGGATGGCTTCCGGATCGACGTTATTTACAAGATCGCCAAGGACCCGGAGCTCCGTGACAACGAGCCCGGCCGGCGCCACGACGAGGACTGGCCCACCATCCACGACCGGCTGCGGGGCATCCGGCGGGTTGTCGACGAATACGACGACCGGATCATCGCCGGCGAGGTCTACCTGCTGGACCTGCACCGCCTGGTGGAATACATCAACACCGGGGACCAGCTGCACCTCGCGCACAACTTCGTCTTCTTCCATCTGCCCTGGCGGGCCCCGGCGTTCCGGGCGTCCGTGGAGGAGTTCGCCGCGCTGGCGGACGCCGCGGCGTGGCCCGCCTGGTTCCTGGAAAACCATGATCACTCCCGCGTCGCGACCCGCTACGCGGCCGGGCCGGGCACCGGTGAGCGCCGCGCGAGAGTGGCCGCGCTGATGATCTGCGCGCTGCGGGGCACGCCGTTCGTGTACTACGGGCAGGAGCTCGGGCTGCCGGACGCCGACATACCGCCCGACCGCATCGTGGACGTCGACGGCCGGGATCCGGAGCGGGCGCCGATGCCCTGGCAGCGGCCTTCTCACGCGGGCCTGGGCGCGGGCTTCACGAGCGGGAAGCCCTGGCTGCCGGTCGTGGCCGACGCCGAGCGCCTGTGCGTCGAAGCGCAGCAGGGCGATCCGGCCTCCATGCTGACGTTCGTGCGCCGCCTGCTGCGGCTGCGCGAGCGCGAGCCCGCGCTGCAGTCCGGCAGCCAGCGCCTGGCGGAGGCCGCGCGGGACGTTTTCTGCTTCGAGCGGGAGCATCTCGGCCGGCGTTTCCTGGTCGCGCTGAACTTCACGTCGCTCGCCCTGCCGCTCGGCCTGCGCGAGAATGTCGCCGGGCCGGCCGAGG
>JAOPYP010000504.1 GCA_025964635.1 Actinomycetes bacterium
TCCCGGCCGGACATCGCCCGCTGCCTGGCCGGCATCGGTCGGGTCGCCCTGGACCAGGGACAGCTCGCCCTGGCCCGGCCGCACCTGGCGGAGAGCCTGCGGCTGAGCCAGCTGACCGGGGCCCGGATCGGCGTGGCCCGCGGCCTGGAGTCGTTCGCGGCGCTGTGTGCGCGGGAGGGTCAGGGCCGCCCGGCGGTCCTGCTGGCCGCGGCGGCCGCCGCGCTGCGCGAGGCGGCAGGCCTGCCCGCGTCATCCGCCGGCCGGACCCAGCAGCACCTGGACGCGGCCCGCGGCCTGGGCCAGGAGGCGCTCACCGGGCTGTGGGAGGAAGGCCTGCGCCTGACGCCCGACGCCGCGGTGACCCTGGCGCTGACGTCCGGTCCCGAGGTGGCGCTGGGGTCCGGTCCCGGGGCCGGAGGCGAGTCCGGGCCCGCGGCGGGGGGCGAGTCCGGGGGCGAGTCCGGGCCCGCGGCCGGAGGCGAGTCCGGGGGCGGGGCCGGCCCGGGAGCGCCGCCGTCTCCGGTCACGGGCCTGGCCGCCGCGTCCCGGATGCCCCCGCAGTCCTCGCTAACCCCGCGGGAGCGCGAGATCACCGCGCTTATCGCGCGGGGGTACAGCAATAAGGGCATCGCGGACGAGCTGGTTATCAGTCCGGCTACCGCAGCACGCCACGTTGCGAATATCCTGTCCAAGCTGGGCTTTACCTCGCGGGCCCAGATCGCTGCCTGGGCTGCGGGGAACGGGTCAATCCAGCCGTCTGCGGCCCACGAACGGGGCAGCTTCATCCCGTGATGCCGCCTACGATGGACCCTGGCCGGGCCACCATTGGCACCATTTCATAGGACGGGTAATGGGCAAGGCGAGCAGGAACAAGCGGGAGAGCGCCCGCGAGAGGATCGCGGCGCAGCGGGCGGCTGAGCGCAAGGCGGAGATCCGCAACCGGATGTTCATCACCGGGGGGAGCATCCTCGGCGTGCTGGCCATCGTGATCGGCTTCATCGTCTTCAAGACCACGCAGAGCCCGGCCTCGACGAACGGCGCCAGTGCCACCTCCGCGACCGGCACCGCCCTGCCAGCCAGCGTGATCAAGGACATCACCAGCGTGCCGGCCTCCACGCTCACGTCGGTGGGCACCGGTACCGCCGCCGCCAAAAGCGTGGCCCTGGTGTCCTCGGCCAAGCCGCTGACCTCCGGCGGCAAGCCCCAGATCCTGTATATCGGCGCTGAGTACTGCCCGTACTGCGCCACCGAGCGGTGGTCCATGGCCGTGGCGCTCAGCCGCTTCGGCACGTTCAGCGGCCTGCACGGCATCCACTCCTCCAGCACCGACGTGTACCCGAGCACGCCGACGCTGACGTTCTACAAGTCCACGTACACCAGCAAGTACCTGACCTTCACCGCGGTCGAGACGCAGACCGAGAAGCAGGGGACGGCGCTGCAGAAGACCACCGCCGCGCAGAACGCGCTGCTCACCAAGTACGACAGCCCGCCGTACGTGGCCCAGGCGAACGCGGGCGCCATCCCGTTCATCGACTTCGGCGGGAAGTACTTCATCCACGGCGCCCAGTACAACCCGCAGATCCTCGCCGGCCAGACCTGGGCTCAGGTGGCCGCCGCGCTCAAGGACCCGAATAGCGCGATCGCCAAGGGCGCGGACGGCGCGGCCAACATGATCACCGCGACGATCTGCAAGACCACGAACAACCAGCCGTCCAGCGTCTGCACCTCACCGACGATCAAGACCATCGAAGGCCAGATCTGATGTCCGGCCCCCGTCAGCCCGCGGGCGCGGGTGCCAGGAAGAACAAGGGCACCCGCGGCGGCCGGCCGGAGGCCCAGCCGGTCACCGCGCAGGCCCGGCGGCCGGGGGGCCAGGCGCAGCGGACCGGGACGCAGCGGACCGGGACGCAGCGGACCGGGACGGCGCAAGGGACGGGGCAGGCGCAGCGCGGGCGGGAGCGCAAGGTAACCGCCACGGCCGCCGCCCCTCCGGCCGGGCCGGGGATCACCATCCCGCCGCTCTGGTACCAGCTGGCCACATGGGCGGTGGCCATCGCCGGCCTCGGCGTCTCGGTCTACCTGACCATCGCCCACTACACCAGTTCCTCGATCCTGGCCTGCTCCGACAACGGGCTGGTCAACTGTGGGCTGGTCACCACCAGTTCCCAGTCCATGGTGTTCGGCGTGTTCCCGGTGGCCGTGCTCGGGCTGGCCTTCTTCGTGTTCATGGTCGCAGCCGTCTCTCCCTGGGCCTGGCGGCTGAAGTTCCCGGCGCTCACCTGGATCCGGGTGGCGTCGGTGGTGGTCGGCATCGGGTTCGTGCTGTACCTGGTCTACACCGAGCTGTTCACGCTGAACGCGATCTGCCTGTGGTGCACGAGCGTGCACGTGCTGACGTTCCTGCTGTTCGTCCTGATCGTGAGCGGTGCCGCCGCCGGGTACGGCCTCCGGGAGCGGGACTACTCCTAGCCGGACTTCAGCCGGCTGGCCGTCCCTGGCTGGCCGCCCGGCTGCCCCGCAGCGAGGCCCGCAGCGAGGCGATCCGTGCTACCGCGGCTTCGCCGGAAGCCCGGCTCAGCAGGCCGTTCCGGTAGGCGCGGGCCAGCCCGCCCGCGGCGCGCTGCCCCTCGCCGACGCTGTGCCCGGCGCAGAGCAGCAGGTCCATCCCGGCCAGCGCGGCCAGCTGGCCCCGGCGCGCGATCGTGCCGTCGCGGCGCAGGGCGCCCGCCTCCAGCGCGTCGGTGACGGTCACCCCGTGGAAGCCCAGCCGCCGGCGCAGCTCGTCCTGCACCACCAGAGGCGACAGCCCGGCCGGCCGGTGCGGGTCCAGCGCCGGGTACACCGCCCACGACACCATGACCAGCCTGACCCCGGCCGCGATCGCGGCCCGGTAGGGGCGCTCATCCACCCGGCGCAGGACGGCCGCACGGACCTTCAGCGTCACCGGCCTCAGGTCGGTGTCCTGGTCGCGGGATGCCGCGCCGAGGCCGGGAAAGTGCTTGGCAGCGGCCGCCACGCCCGCGCCCTGCTGGTTCCGCACGAACTCCGCGCCCAGCCTGGCCACCGGCCGCGGGCGGCGGCTGTACGAGCGGCCGTACTGGTCGATGAAGTTCCCGGCCGCGCGGTAGACGTCGACCACGGGGGCGAGGTTCACGTTCAGCCCGGCCTGGCGGAGGGTCGCGGCGGCGCCCGCACCCGCGAGGCGGGCCTGCGCCGCCGGGTCGGCCGCCTGGCCGATCTGCTTCTCGGAGAGGTCCGGCGGCCCGGGAAGCCGGCGCACGATCCCCCCTTCCTGATCGGCCATGAGCAGCAGCGGCGCCCGCACCGGGTTGCGCCTGCTCGCGTCCGCCCGCTGGAGCCGCCGGGCCACGGCGGCCAGCTGAGCGGGGCTGGAGATGTTCCCGGCGAAGAAGATGACCCCGGCCGCCTCGCCCCGGCGGATCGCCCGGATCAGGGCCCGCGGCGGGGTCAGGCCGGGATAGCTGTAGATCACCCGCTGGCCGGCCAGCTGCGCGTCGGTCAGCCGGTGGAGGGCTACCGCCGGGGACGCGGCCGGCCAGGGATCCGGCGTATGCCACGCCGCGGCGGTCGGGGCCGCCCCGGCGACGGCCGAGGCGGTCACGGCGGTCACGGCCATCCCCAGCACCGCGGTACGGGCCGCGGCCCGGGGTGTCCTGCTCCGGCGACACCTGGACCAGTGCTTCACCACGTGCCCGCCTCTCGGAGGTGGTGGCCGGCCGGCTGCCGCTAGCGACAGGTAACCGGAGAGTGACGCTGAGTATCACACGATCGGAAGGCGGCCTCCACGGGAATCGCCGGTTCCCGCCCATTGTTAGCTGGGCTAACGGAAAATTTATAGACTGCCTAACTGTGAGCGAGGCGCACAACATGGCGGGCGGCGCCGACACGTCCCAGGCCATCATGGTCATCCTCCGGCTGTTCCGCGGCCTGGAGGGCGTGGACACCGGGCTGACGCCCTCCCAGTACCGCATCATGAAGCTGGCCGGCGCCGGTGGCGAGCGTTCCACCCGGCTGGCGCAGCGGCTGGCGGTCGCCAAGCCGACGCTCACCGCGACCGCCGACGGCCTGGTGGCCGCCGGGTACGCCAGCCGGGCGGCCGAGCCGGGCGACCGGAGGGTGGTACGGCTCTCGCTGACCCCGGCCGGCCGGGCGGCGCTGGACCGGGCCGACGCCGCGTATTCGGCCTGGCTCGGCCAGCTGCTGGACGCTACCGGGGACCAGGCGGCGGTGCTGGATGCGCTGGAGCTGCTCGGCTCGGCGATGACCGAGGCGAGGCGGGCGAGGAACGGGCTCGCCTCTCGCGACGACGGGGACATGGCGGAAGATCCCGGGGGGTCGTCCCCCCGGGCGGGCGCAGACGGGGACGGAAAGGAACGGGCCCACGGACACCGAACGGCATACCAGCACGACCATGCTGCCCAGCGGGAAGGCGGTGGATAAGGCACGCGGATCTGGCCGGGACGGCACCGGCTCAGGCCAGGGCTGGCTGCGGCGGCTCGCGGGGTACTGCTGGCGCTATCCGCGCAACGTGCTGCTCGCGCTGGGCGGCACGCTGGTCGTGGCCGGGGTGGCGGCGGTCATCCCGCTGATCCAGCGGCAGATCGTTGACGACCTGGTCGGGCCGGGGCACCCGGCGGTCTGGCCCCTCGCGGTCCTGCTGCTGGCGGCCGCGCTGGTCAACTTCGGCGGCCTGTACCTGCGCCGCTACCGCGCGGGCCAGCTTTCCCTGGATGTCCAGCACGATCTGCGGACCGGGATGCTCGGCGCCCTGTCCCGGCTGGACGGCGCACGCCAGGACCAGCTGCACACCGGCCAGGTTGTCAGCCGGTCCATCTCTGACCTGTCCATGGTGCAGGCCCTGCTCAGCATGATCCCGATGCTGCTCGGCAACGCGGTGCTGTTCGTCGCCTCCCTGGCCATCATGCTCGTGCTCTCCCCGGTCCTGACGCTGATCGCCCTGGCCGTCGGCCCGGCGCTGTGGTTCATCTCGGTCGCCTCGCGCCGCACGCTGTTCCCGGCCAGCTGGGACGCGCAGCAGCACGCGGCCGCCGTGGCCGGGGTGGTCGACGGCGCCGTGACCGGCGTCAGGGTGGTCAAGGGCTTCGGCCAGGAAGAACAGGAGATCGGCCGGCTGGAGTGGGCGAGCCGGCTGCTCTACGCATCCCGGGTCCGCGCGGTCCGGCTGATGGCCCGGTACAACCCGGCGCTGCAGGCGGTGCCCGCGCTCGGCCAGGTCGGCGTGCTGGCGCTGGGCGGCTGGCTGGCCATCCGGGGCTCCATCACCCTGGGCACGTTCGTGGCGTTCTCCTCCTACCTCCTCCAGCTGGTCGCCCCGGTCCGCGCGCTGGCCGCGCTGGTGACCACCGGCCAGGAAGCGCGGGCCAGCGTGATCCGGGTGTTCGAGGTCATCGACACCGGGCCCGGCGTCACCGACCGGCCCGGCGCGGTCCGGCTGGGATCCGGCCCGGCCGAGGTGGACCTCGACGACGTGAGCTTCGGCTACGGGCCCGGGCAGCCCGTGCTGCGCGGGCTGTCGCTGCACGTCGCGGTCGATGAGACCGTGGCGCTGGTGGGCACCTCCGGGTCGGGGAAATCGACCATCGCGGCGCTGCTCCCCCGGTTCTACGACGTGACCGGTGGGGCGCTGCGGGTCGGGGGGCACGATGTCCGCGACCTCACCCTGGACTCCCTGCGCGGCGCGATCGGGCTGGTCAGCGAGGACTCCTTCCTGTTCTCGGACACGGTCCGGGCCAACATCGCCTATGGGCGTCCCGACGCCAGCTGGGACGAGGTCGTGGCCGCAGCCCAGGCCGCCGAGGCGGACGAGTTCATCACGGGGCTGCCGCAGGGCTACGACACCGTCGTCGGGGAGCAGGGGCTGAGCCTGTCCGGCGGCCAGCGCCAGCGGGTGGCCCTCGCCCGGGCACTGCTGACCGATCCGCGCATCCTGGTCCTCGACGACGCGACCTCGGCCGTCGACCCCCGGATCGAAGCCGGGATCCACGGCCGGCTCAAGCGGATCATGGCCGGCCGGACCACCCTGCTCATCGCGCACCGGCGGTCCACGCTCCAGCTGGCCGACCGGATCGCCGTCCTCGACCAGGGCCGCCTGGTCGATATCGGCACCCATGCCGAGCTGGAGGACCGTTGCCCGCTGTACCGCGACCTGATCACCGGGCCCGGGAAAGACGCCCCGGATGCCGGGCGCGAGGGCATCGGGCTGCGGGACGATGAGGTGGCCGCCGGCGCCACTACCCCCGGGCTCTGGCCCCGTGAGGCGGTCGCGGACGCGGCCGCGGCGGGTCAGCCCCCCCTGGCGGGCAGGGACGCGGCGGACGGGCTGACCCCGGCCGTTCCCGCCCAGCCGGTGGGCCTGGGCGCGCCGCCCGGCGCGGCCGGCC